>OMVH01000143.1 GCA_900314365.1 uncultured Prevotella sp.
AGGGAGGCAACTCCGGCATCTTCTATCTGGCTCAGGAAACAACCAACGACAAGGGACAGTTGGAGCCTATCTACATCTCCTGCCCCGAATGCCAGGTGCTTGACAACGAGAACCATCCCGATGCCAAGCTTGGTGTCGACGGTAACCGCAAAGCCGGCTCCCTCTACGACATGATACCCGCAAAGCCTCAAAACGCTAAGCCCTACGGCCAGTGGAACAAGGTTCGCATCGTGGTCAACAACGGACTTATCACCCACTTCCAGAATGGCGTGCAGGTGTTGCAGTACCGTATGTGGACCCCCGAATGGACCGAGCTGCTCCAGAAGAGCAAGTTCAGTGAGTCGAAGTGGCCCCATGCCTTCCAGCTGCTCAATAACTGCGGCGGTGAATTCCACGAAGGCCTCATAGGCCTGCAAGACCATGGCAACGATGTATGGTACCGTAACATCAAGGTGAAAATACTAAAATAACCCGAACCAAATAACGAAAGGACTATTATGAAAAAGACTTATTTGATGCTTGCAGCTGCGGCCCTTATGCTGGCCTCGTGTGGCGGAAAGCAGAAATGCAATTGTGGTTGCGATAAGTGCACATGCACCCAGGACACGACAGCCACTGGAGACACGAACTTCAAGATTGTCGACCAGAAGAACATCGACATCAGCAAATATCCTGTTGACAAGGATGGATATATCACGCTTTTCAATGGCAAGGACCTCACAGGCTGGCGTGGCTACGGCATGGCTGAACCGCCCAAGAGCTGGGGCGTTGAGGACGGAGCCATCCACCTGAAAGGCTCTGGTACAGGCGAGGCTCAGGCTGCCGGCGGCGGAGACCTCATCTTCGCTCACAAGTTCAAGAATTTCGAGCTCGAGTTCGAATACAAGATTAGCAAGGGCGGCAATTCGGGTGTCTTCTATCTTGCCCGGGAGGCTATGGCCAACCAGAACGGCAAGGAAGCCTATCTGCCCATTTGGCAGTCATGCTGCGAGTACCAGGTACTCGACAATGCCAACCATCCCGATGCCAAGTTGGGCGTTGACGGCAACCGCCAGTCAGCCTCTCTCTACGACATGATTCCTGCAAAGCCGCAGAACGCAAAGCCCTACGGCCAGTGGAACACCGGAAAGATTATGGTTTATGAAGGAACCGTCACTCACTCTCAAAACGGCAAGAACGTGGTGGAATACCACCTGTGGACACCGAAGTGGAAGCAGATGCTCGACAACTCCAAGTTCAAGGCCGACGGTGACTTCCCCATCGCTTACAAGCTGATGCTCAATATCGGCGGCGACGAGCATGAAGGCTACATCGGCTTCCAGGATCATGGCGACGATGTCTGGTACCGCAATGTGAAGATTAAGGTTATGAAGTAACCCCACCCTCAAAGGCTATATGCCACGGCCCACTGCCGTCAGGCATATAGCCTTTGTCCCATATAGCACATTACAAACTTTCTACAATAAAACCGATTATCATGAAGAAGTTTATTTTGAATATGGCCCTGCTCTTAGTGGCAGGCTCCCTGACAATGTCAGCAGCCCAGCGCACACGCCGCCCGGTGGCAAAGCAACAGAAGAAGGAGATGATGCTCCAGCTTTACTCCATCCGCGATGTCCTCGGCAATGCTGAGCTCTACGCTAAGAACCATGTAGAAGTGTTCAAGAAGCTCCGCCAATACGGATTTACCGGCGTTGAAGCCGCCAACTACAACGACGGCAAGTTCTATGGCGTAAGTCCTGAGCAGTACAAGAAAGACTGCGAAGCCGCCGGTTTGAGCCCTCTGTCTTCACATGCTACTTACTGGCTCAACGAAACAGAAATCAACAACCACGACTTTACCAAAGCCATGAAATGGTGGGATGTAGCCATTGCGGCCCACAAGGCAGCCGGTATGAAATACATTGTTGCGCCAAGCGGTCCTCTGCCCAAGACGCTCAAGCAGGCCCAAGCCCTCTGCGACTACCATAATGCAGTGGGCGAGAAAGTGCGCGCTGCCGGCATGAAATATGGATTCCATACCCATTCAGGCGAATACAAGAAAGTAGAAGGAACACCTTGGATAGAGTACATGATGAAGCACATCTCTCCTGATAACATGTTCTGGCAGATGGACACCTATTGGTGCGTCATGGCTCAGGAAGCCCCGTGCGAATGGTTTGCCAAGTTCCCCGGCCGCTGCAAACTCCTCCACATCAAGGACCACTATGTGGTTGGCAAGAGCGGTATGGTGAACTATGAGGCTATCTTCCGCGATGCCAAGACCTGCGGTCTCGAAGGCTATGTCGTAGAGCTTGAAGGTACCGACGGCACCATCGACAGCATGGAAGGCGTGCGCCAAAGCGCAGCCTACCTGCTGGGCAAGCCCTGGGTGAAAGCTTCCTACAGCAGCAAATAACTCTTTATGGAGGCAGTAGCTCCCTTCAGGAGTCACTGCCTCCTTTCGTAATAGAACCTATAAAGATATATAAAGCCACCTTTATAGGTTATAAGCCTCTATACCAAACAAGTCCTTTCAAATATACTAAAAGGCTGCCAATTAAGGGCAGCAGACTGTACAATGAATGGCAAACGATCCAGAGCCGCCCTTATACTGTGTTTTACGTTCACTCTTCGGAGTTTGCTATTCACAAGTTTCATTCTTTGAACCCCATCCACTCTGACTATACCGGAAGAACATAAAGGAGAACAAAGACAAGCAGAACAAAAATGTAGCCGGAATGTTTCGTGCATATAAAAGCAAAGGTCTCCTTCCATTAAAACATGATCGCGAACCTACGCATTATGAACCTTTCTGCAAAAAGAATATTATTTTCAGCAAAAACACAAGTAAGTTTGCAAAAAAATCTGTAATTTTGGACCGCATACCAAGCACCCCGCAACATGAAAGAAAATCAGCAAGCGACCACTAAAATAGTATATCACGTTTAATCAACATCGTAATGAGAAAGACTTTACTCGCCATCACCCTATTATTTACAGGGTTGATCACTAAAGCCAACGCAGCGGGCATAACGCCCGACTGGAGTATTCAGTTCAATTCCGACAAGGTGTTCAGCCAATTCAAGGTCATCGACAACAACAACGATGAGTCCACTTGGATTTATTATGTTGACGGGAGTGGCAAAGGCAGTGCCTGCTACGTCTACAACACTCAGAATGATGCCGACGACTGGCTTGTCACCCCTGCCATCGCACTCAAAGCCGGAACTCACTATAAGGTGAGATTCCATGCACGCGCCAACAGCAACTACTACAAGGAAAACCTTGAGGTAAAAGTGGGCACTGAGGCCAGCGTTGCCCAACTGACAGCAGGCACAAGTCTTCTGCCCAACACAGAACTGAACAACGATACCACCTATTTTGAGCGCACCTTCACTCCCGACCACGACGGCGACTATTTCTTTGGTTTTCACGCTCTCTCGAAAGCCAATGCCAACAGGTTGTTTCTTTACGACGTGAGCATCAGCGTAGGTGCCTCTGATGCCGCACCCTCAATGGTGAGAAATGTGCGTATCGTGCCTGATGCCACTGGGAAACTGACAGCAAGCGTACAGTTCACCACTCCTACCACTACTGTTGGAGGTGCAACCCTGACGTCGGTCGACAGTGTCCTCATCGAACGAAACGGAGTGCTCATCAGCACGCTCCGCAATCTTCAGCCAGCCAGCCGACGCAGCTACTCCGACCTTCAGGGAGCCATCAATGGGAACAACACCTACACGCTAACGGCATATAAAGACGGAGCGAAAAGCGATCCGGCTACAGCCACAGCCTTCATTGGAGTCGTTGCTCCACAACGTCCGTCGCAAGCTGTCATTGAAGCCGACGGCACTGAGATACAGATGAAATGGTCAAAGGTGACACAGGGAGAAACCGAAGGAAGATTCAACCCCGATCTGCTCTCTTACGAAGTGTTTGGCTTCGACGCCACCAACAAGCCCACCATCAAGATGACCACGGTCGAGAACGACACCACATGCACTCTTCCTGTCAATACCTCTGAGGGTGCCCAACACCTTGTCCAATATGCAGTAAGAGCTACCAACACTGGTGGTGCCAGCGACTTCACCTATTCCAACGCTCTTATCTCCGGCGCCCCTTACACTCTGCCTTTCCGTGAAAGTTTCACAGCAAACGGCAAACAGAGATTTGAGCATTTCTGGTGGATGGATGGTGAAGGAAACGGCTACTTCTATGGCATCTCAAACATCGCCTTCGACAAGAATTCCTCTGACGGCGATGCCTCCTCACTGAAATACTCTATCTACGGCTATAACGACAAGCTGAATCTCAAGACCGGGAAAGTGAACCTCACGAACTCGAAAAATCTCAAGATGGCTTTCGATTACCGTACAGACGGCGCTGACAAATGCGTGATGAATGTAG
>OMVH01000078.1 GCA_900314365.1 uncultured Prevotella sp.
GACCTTTGATTTTTGATACGCTTTTTCGGGCCGAAGTCAATCAAGTGTGCAATGCGATTTCTGCAAACCGGTTTTCGTAAATATGTTCCTCTGCAGTCTGTGCTCTTATGGCAGACAGCATACTACACCAAGCAGTAAAAACAGTTTTGAATTAGGGTGTTTAATATGTTGTACCCAAATGTAGGACAATAAATTTTCCACGAGTCTGTATTCAAGAACTCATTCAAAAGTGGTTACAACAAATTGAACACCCTACTTCCGAAACTTGAGTATGATAACTGTATGAGAAAAAATAAATTTCTATATTTGTGTCACAATTCACACTTCTCTTCGTAATAAGAATGGAGCGACAAACAAAAAAGGCATGACACCCGAGGAATTCCAACAAGAGACAGCCCTGCTGCAGCAGGACCTCGTCCGTATGGCCACCCGGCTTACGGGCAGTCAGACCGACGGCGCCGACGTGGTGCAGGACGTTCTTCTCCGCCTTTGGCTCATGCGCGACACCCTCCATAGCCCTCTGGCCCCTCTTGCTCGCGTGCTGGTGCACAATCAGGCCGTCGATGTGCTGCGCCGACGACATCCGACAAGCGATGTCAGTGTGCTTGCAGAGACGTGTGCTGAGACCGACAGCCACGAGGAAGTAGAGCGCATGATGAAGGTGGTCAGTCAGTTGCCGCCTCTGCAGCAAACCATTCTTCGCCTTCGTCATCAGGAGGGCATGGAGATGAGTCGGCTCGCCCAGGTGCTCGGTATTTCCGAAGTGGCCGTGCGCAAAGCACTTAGCAGGGCCCGCCAGAAAGTAAAAGAACAATATTATAAGATGTATCGGCTATGATAGAAAAAGATTACATAAAGACTTTGGTCGATAAGTTCTTCGAGGGAACGACGACGATGGCTGAAGAGCGACTGCTCGTCGACTATTTCCGCGCGCACGAGGTGGAGCCCCCGCTTCAGCCTCTCAGGCAGATGTTCATCGACCTTGGAGCAGTCTCTGCCCCTGTTCCGCTTGCCGGCCGACAACCCTTGAGGCGGCGTCTGCGCCTCTGGATGGCCGCGGCGAGTGTTGCGGCAGCCGTCATCCTCTCCTTTACCCTCATTATGCGTCGGCAAAACGAGTGCGTGGCCTATGTCTACGGTCAGCGCGTCACCGACCGCACTGAGGTGATGAAGGAAGTGAAAGCCACTATGGCCACTGTCGACGGGCCCACTGCCGACATACATAACGAGTTACAGCAGATTTTCCAATGAACCCAAATTCCACAACCTTATGAGACGTTTGCTTTTATTGCTCATGCTCTCCTTGCCGATGGTACTTCACGCACAGAGTGGACTCAGCATCAACCTGCTTTTTCAGGGTAAAGTGGTGCCACAGGAGAGGATGGTAGAAACCCGTGTGCGTGGACGCTCCATCAGTGCCTATGGACTGAGCTTCTACCGCAGTGTGCGGGCTGAGGTTAGCCGACAGGAACTCCTGCGTATCGAAGGGCTATACAAGAATGATACTAAAGAAGCTTTGGAGCAGGAGACGAAGAGGAAATCGGACTCTTGGTGCAATTCTCTCATTGCTCTTCCAGCCAAGGGGAGCGGAGGACGCTTCCTGAGTTTTCAGTACAAACGGAAGGGTAGCCAGTACAGTCTGACCGTTGTCTACTTAGAGGGGAATGCCAATACCATTGCCGACTTGCGTTCCAGAATAAAGATGTAAGCAGAGACTGCTTTTATAGTGAAACTAAAAAACAAATTATGATATGAGAACAATTACATTACTATTGACACTGCTTGCCGTGACGGTTGCCAAAGCTAACAATGACAACGACACCGTGATAGTGACGAATGCAAAGAAGGTTACGATTGTAACGAACGATTCTCTGCAGAAGATAGAAATTCACGGCAAGGAAGGGGATGACCATTTCCACTACACGAACACCTTACAGCTCGTTGACACCAACTATGTGAGTTCCTCTGTAGTTGACCGCGACTTCGGTTTCGCTATCGGCCCAACTAAGAAGAACCGGTATCGATTTGAGGTGCAGATGCACTTCATGATAGGCTTCAATAGCGCCCTTTCAACACCTGAGCATATGGATGTGAAATCCTTCTCTTCGGCCGATATATTGTGGGAAATCGCTGAGCTCAACTATCGGCCCTGGTCGTCATCGACCGATCAGATTGCCTTTGGTGTCGGTCTGTCGTGGCGCAACTACCGCATGACCGGCAACTATCGTTTTGTGAAGTCCGCCGAGGGCGTCACTTCCGTTCAGCCTGTGCCCGAGGGTGCTGAGCCCAAGTTCTCTCGCGTAAAGACATTCGGCCTTTCATTTCCCATACTCTATAAGTTCAACCGCGTGAAGGGGGTCTCTTTCCAGTTTGGTCCCATCATCAACTGCATCAGCCATAGCTCCATGCTTACCCGTTATAAGCTGGACGGCAAGAAGATAAAGGAGTCGGAAACCGACCTTCACCACAATCCCGTGACCGTTGACCTGATAGCTATTCTCAGCAACCCCATTGTTGACATGTACGTGAAATGGAGTCCGTGCAACGCTTTCCAGTCGGATTTTGCACCGAAGTTTCATTCTCTCTCCTTCGGTTTCTATTTCTAAAAAGTCCAGCCGGAGGATGTCAGTTGCGGAAATGTGTACGTTTGCGCCAAATGCAGGACATCGGCAATGGACCTGACAGAAAAGCCATAAAGCCTGACCACTGTCAGGCTTTTTTTCGTAACTTTGCATCCATATCACCGTCAATTTATGGGTTATCATATCATTGCCATCATTGTCGTGCTCATTTGGGGCGTAACCTTTGTCAACTCCAAGGTGCTGCTCAATCATGGACTCATGGCGCATGAGATTTTCACTTTGCGATTCCTGCTGGCCTACCTCTGCATCTGTGTCATCTCTCCCCGCAGGCTCTTTGCCCGCAGCTGGAGGGACGAAGGAATCATGGTGTTGTTGGGCATAACCGGCGGTTCGCTCTATTTCGTCACGGAAAACATGGCGGTGAAGGTGGGCTACTGTGACAACGTGTCCTTCATAGTCTGCACGGCTCCTCTGCTCACTACAATCCTTGCGCTGCTTTTCGTTCCCGGTGTGAAGGCGGCTCCAAGTCTGCTTCTGGGCTCACTGCTCGCCGTAGTGGGTGTGGGAACCATCGTCTTCAATGGCCATTTTGTGCTGAGGCTCAATCCTCTTGGCGATGCTCTGGCCTTTTCGGCTGCTCTCAGTTGGGCCTTCTACAGTCTGCTCATGCGCAAGGTGGGCAGCTACGACAGTGTTTTCGTCACACGAAAAGTCTTCTTCTATGGTCTTCTCACCGTTCTGCCAGTCTATCTTTTCCGGCCTTGGAACTTTCCCCTCAGTGGCTTTACCCATCCGGCCGTGTGGGGCAATCTGCTCTTTCTCGGCCTCGTGGCCAGCTTCTCGTGCTACGCCCTTTGGACTTTGGTCATCAAGAAGATAGGAGCTGTGAGGGTGAGCAACTACATCTATTTGAACCCTGTCAGCACCGTCATAGCCAGTGCGCTTGTCCTTGGTGAAAGCCTTACGTGGCTTTCCGGCATAGGCAGTGCGCTCATCCTTGCAGGCGTGTGGCTGGCTACAAGCAAGAAAGTACATGAATGACAGTCCCTTAAGGGTGTTCCATATTGTCACCCATTTCGACCTTGGTGGTGCCGAGCGTGTAGCCCTCAACATTGCGGAGTCGGTGTCGCCCGGTGTGGAGTGCCATCTCGTAGAAGTGGTGCGTGCTCATTCCGCCTACACGCCTCAGTTCATTAACGAGATGCGTGAGCATGGCATCTACTACCATCGGGCCTTCGTTCCGCAGTATAGTTTCCACTATCTCTTTGAGCGTTTAGCAGCCGTCACCTTCCCTCTCTGGTTTGTTTTTCTCTTTCTGCGCTACCGTCCCCGCGTGATTCACTGTCACACAGAGGTTCCTGATATGGCAGTCTATGCCTTTGCCTCGCTCTTTCCCTGGCTCATGCGCCGCTGTCGTCTTGTGCGTACGATTCATAACACACGTCTTTGGACAGGACTCACGAAGACCGGTCAGCGCATAGAGCGCTTCATGCAACAGCATCATGCCAACGTGGCCATTTCGCAGAGTGTGCAGCGAGCTTATGGCCGTCGGTATGGCTCTGAGCCCGAGATTATCTACAACGGGGTGAGGGCTGAGAAGCAAAAAGCTTACGAAGGACTTGTTGCAGGGAAAGTGAATATCCTCTTCGCAGGAAGATTGGAGCAACAGAAAGGCATAGATGTGCTCGTACGTACGGTGAAGGTCCTTGAGAACGACGGTCGCTTCTTCTTTCACATTTTTGGCAGCGGTCGTTTGGAGACCTTTGTGCGCGAACGCCTTTCCGGATGCAAAAACTGTCGGGTGACAGGACCGCTCTTCGGTCTTTCCCACTATCTGGGCTCCTTCGATTTTCTCTTTATGCCTTCGCTGCACGAGGGGCTCAGCATGTTGTCCATGGAAGCTTCCATGAACGGACTGCCGGTGGTGGAGAGTGGTTGCGAAGGATTGGCCGAGACATTACCGCCAGGCTGGCCTCTCGAAAGCCAGGCTAATGCCCCGGAAGACTACGCCGAGTGTTTTGCCTTGCCGCAGGAAGAAAGAAGTGTTTTAGCCGAGAAAGCCCGAAACTTTGCCGAGGAACATTTCACTGTTGCCAGGATGGGACAATGCTATGAAGAACTCTACAAAAGCTGCTTGGTCAACCTCAATAATGACTAAGCGACAAACGTATTTGTCCAATGTAAAAGTAAGCTTAGACCCAGTCAGCCCGCTTCCTGGGAAATAAGTCTCAGGGTGGTTGACTCTAGGCGTTAAGCAACACTTTCTCTTGAGTAAGCCGTCTTAGATGCAAAGGTAGACAAGCGTGCAGGCAAAGACCGCTATGATGGGGTAGGGGCAACTGTCTGTTGCGTAGATTCTCATTCCCTTTCCAAACCATCTCATGGCTAAGGAGGCGATGGTGAAGCCTAAGAGAGCACCGCAAAGGATGTCACCGGGGAAGTGGACCCCTAAGTAGATACGCGAGTAGCACATCATGACAGCGAACAAGCAAAGCGTGAAGCGGGTCAGACGATTGCGGAAGATATGGCAAAGCACTGTGGTGATGCCCACGATATTTGTGGCATGACCGGAGACGAAACCGAAGTTACCGCCGTGGTAGTCGTTGACATAATGCAACAGATAGCAGATGGATGGGTCGTGTGAAGGGCGCAGACGTGCTGTGAGCGGCTTTATGACACTCGATGATACCTGATCGAGTACCGTGATGAGTATGGCGATGGACAGCAGCAACAGGAGCTTGTCCTTCCACGTCCCAGGGTGGAAATAGACTACAGAAGCTACGGCCGTGACGATAAGCGGAGTCCAGGCATTCATGTGAGAGTAGCCATACCAGAACTGGTCAGTCATAGCGGAGCCCTTGAAGTTGAGCATCAACATGGTCTGTTTGTCAGCTACTATCAGCATGTTGTGGATGACAGCCCAGTTGTTCCACGCCTCAAGCACCATGCTACAGCAAAGCATTATTAGGGCAAAAGCCATAAGGGCACTTATCCTTGCGTTGGCGATAGAGACACTTTGTGTCATCAATGCGTTGCCATTTGCCAGGATTTTCTTTGCGAATGTTTCTTTTGGTAAAGGTTCTGGTCTAAATTCCATATCGATTGCAAAGGTAGTAAAAGATATTGTGCTACAATTCTTTTTTCGCACATTTTTTTCGAAGAAATAATCATTTTATTGCCATTGTAACATTGATGTGTACGGAAGACATAGGGATGACATATAATTTTCATCCCTACGGACTAATTTCGGGAACAATAAATTGCTTGTTTGATGGATTTTGACTACATTTGCATTCGTAATAGCTTACTGACGTAAAAAGCTTACTGACGATGAAGTTAGTGATAATGACCAAGCCCACTTTTTTTGTGGAGGAAGACAAGATACTCGCCGCGCTCTTCGACGAGGGCCTGGAAAGCCTGCATCTCTATAAGCCCGGGTCGTCACCGCTCTATGTTGAGCGACTGCTCTCATTGTTGCCCGACGAATACTATAGTAAGATTACAGTTCACGAACATTATTATCTGAAGAACGAATATGGGCTTTCGGGCATCCATATTGATGATGTCTATGCACGGCCGCCCGAAGGCTACCGTGGCCGCGTGGGAAGGACCTGCCGCGATCTGAGCCTGCTGAAGGAGGCCAGGCGCAACGCCAGTTACGTATTCCTCGGCAATCTCTTCGACTCTATTGAGATAGAGGGTAAGAAGGCTGACTTCAATATGTCGGAACTTGAGGAGGCTTCCCGCCGGGGCCTCATCAACCGTCATGTCTATGCTATGGGCGGCATGACGGCCGACAATGTGCGAATGGCGCGGAACTTAGGCTTCGGCGGAGTGGTCGTCTGTGGAGACCTGTGGCGGCGGTTCGACATTCATACACAGACCGACTTCAAGGATATCATGGCTCACTTTGAACGACTGCGCAGGGCCGTGGACTGAAAGAAAGGAAATAACCACACAGTATAATTAACACACTAAAACAATGAGTGAAAAGAACTCGTTTCTCGTTTTCTCCGGCACAAACACGAGGTATCTTGCCGAAAAGATTTGTGCCAGCCTTGGCTGCCCCCTTGGCAACCTTCTCGTCACGAAATTCTCAGACGGAGAGTTTGTAGTCTCTTACGAGGAGTCTATCCGCGGGCGTGATGTGTTCCTCGTTCAGAGCACCTTCCCCAATTCAGACAACCTCATGGAGCTGCTGCTCATGATTGATGCTGCCAAGCGTGCTTCCGCCCGGCATATCATCGCCGTGATGCCCTATTTCGGATGGGCACGTCAGGACCGCAAGGACAAGCCGCGTGTGAGCATTGGTGCCAAGCTTGTTGCCGACATGCTAAGTTGTGCCGGTATTGACCGACTGATAACGATGGATCTCCACGCCGATCAGATTCAGGGATTCTTCAATGTGCCTGTCGACCATCTCTATGCCTCAGGTGTGCTGCTCCCATATGTACAGAGCCTGCGTCTGAAGGATTTGGTCATTGCTTCACCCGATGTGGGCGGCAGCAAGCGTGCCAGCACCTATGCTAAATACTTAGGTTGTCCGCTCGTGCTCTGCAACAAGACTCGCGCCAGGGCCAACGTCGTGGACAGCATTCAGATTATCGGCGACGTGAAGGGAAAGAATGTAGTGCTTGTCGACGATATGGTTGACACGGCCGGTACCATCACCAAGGCGGCCGACATCATGTTGCACGCCGGTGCCCTCAGTGTCAGGGCCGTAGCCTCCCACTGTGTTATGAGTGGTCCTGCCTCGGAGCGGGTGCAGAAATCAGCCCTTACGGAGATTGTGTTCACCGACTCTATTCCTTACACCAAGCGTTGTGACAAGGTGAAGCAGCTCTCCGTGGCCGACATGTTCGCCGAGACCATCCGCCGTGTGGTCAACAACGAGAGTATCTCTTCGCAGTACATCGTCTGATACGTCTATGCGCGCTTTCAATCGAAGACTTATCGTGGCCTTGCTGGTATCCCTCGGATTTCTTTCTGTGGGATGCGGGCGCGGCCGCGAGAAAGCTAAGGTGATGACAGCGCCCCGAAAGGAGGCGAGAACCGACTCCACATTGCTTCTTCCAGACTTCAAACTGTCGCTCATGGGCGGCAGTGAGGTCAGTGTGCGCGCAGAAGTGGCCCGCAATAAGCTTACCATCCTCGATTTTTGGGCGAGCTGGTGCGGCCCCTGCCGTGAGGAGATGCCCGGCATGGTGGCTCTCTTCAACAAGTATCATGGAAAAGGTCTTGGCATCATCGGCTTGTCACTCGACGAGGACGAAGGGGCATGGAAAGCAGCCGTCAACAACCTTCACATGAACTGGATACAGTCGAGCGACCTCAAGGGATGGGATAGTTATCCTGCCCAGCTCTTTGGCATAGAGTCGATACCCTATACTATTGTTGTGAGCCGTGAGGGCGAAATTCTTGAGACCGGTCTGCGGGGAGAGGCTTTGCAGGACTATGTGAAGGACTATTTCAACGAATAACTTATATTCTCTTTGGCCGATGTCACTCTGTCCGCTTTTTGGGCAGGGTGACGTTGACGTATTGGTAGCATGCCTGCGCCTCGCGTATGAGCTC
>OMVH01000045.1 GCA_900314365.1 uncultured Prevotella sp.
AGCCCCATTGGGAACGTAAGCCTGAGCATGACTATTTTCCTTTCCCTTTCCCATCTGAAAATGGCAGGGTAATCCACTCAACACAAATGCAGATTGTAATTGGGGGGGGAGTCATATAGCTCCATGGAAGAAAAAGGTTGTTGAAAAATAACGAAATCTGGGTACACAATATTGACACACACTTTCGGAACTTGAATTAATAAAGTGTCGTTCCGAATCCGCATCAATTCACAAGAAACACTGGTCAACCACATGGAAATCAACAAAAGAAACCGAACAAAGTCGGAAAATCATCGAAACTATTTCCGACTCAAATAGTTACGAAGCAGAAGCACTGAAAGAGAGAAACACACTATACAAAAAGATGCAAAAGGCAAATAACGGGGTACAAAATGGTGCAAAATCAAGAAAAAATCTTAACTTTGCAGCGTGAAAATGCACTTCAGAAGCAATCATTCCGTCAAGGAGTTCATCAACAGCCGGGCTACGGGAGCAATGAGGCAGATGCGCCTCATTGTCTATCTTGTGGTGTCGATAATGGCCATCGTGGGCATGCCCTTTCACTTCGTCTTCAACTGGATAGGCTACAACGATGTCGTGCTGCACGCTTTTTCCTTCTTTTCCTGGGCCGCTATCATCATTGCACTCGGTCTGTATCTCAAAAGAAAACTAACCTTGGAGGCCGCGTTCCTCATAGCCGTCACTTCGTTCCAGTTGATTACCAGCATCCGCATCGTCTATATTTCAGCCACCACTACCCCCGAACTGATAACAGTCAACAGAGACCTGATTCTTGTCAACGTGGTAGTCTCGTTCGTCGACTTCATCAACACCTGCTTAGGCATGCTCCGCAACGGCCCGACCATCGTTTTAGGCATCTTCTGGACGGCAATGGCAATGGCCTTCATCATCTGTCCCGAAGTCGTGGCCTCACAGTTTGTCATCATGTTCGGTCTCGGTACATTCTTCCTGTGGATATACTCTGTAGCCATGCGCATCTTCATCTATAACATGTCGCACGAAGCCGACGACTACAAGAAGGTGGAGGACTCCATCCTCGACCTCCTCAAAATGAGCAAGGTGGAGATAGCCTCGCTGGTGCAGCTCTGCCTCAGGCCAAGAGCACCCACGACTTGGACGAGAAGCTTGCCGGACATCTGTCGGAACAGACACGGCACAACATCATTGAGCTCAGCGAACATCTGAGCATCGAGAAACGCGAGAAGCACATCAACCTCAGTGAACAGCTGCCCCAGCTCACACCCACCGAGACAGAAGTCTGCCGGATGGTGCTCAGAGGGCTGTCGCTGAAAGAGATTGCAATAGCCTTGGGCAAGAGCACCAATAACATCGGAACGGTGAGGGGGAACATACGGAAGAAACTGCAACTGCGCGCAGGCGAAGAGTTGCGCACCAGTCTGATGAACGCTCTTGATGGCACGCCCGCCGCGCGTCCTTGCCCGGCAGTGTCAGGGAGGAGCAAAGAGTAGATAGTGGTAACAGAGGCCTCAAACAAAAGGCTGCATCTGTGAAAGGCCAAACGAGAGCTGAAGTATTTTTTAGGATAATAAGCAGATGGTTAAGAATACCCATAAAAAACAGACGGTAAGAGAAAAGCTGTGGACGACCCTGTCGCGGGGCATCCGCACCATTCTCGTGCCATACGCCGACAATATTGTCAGACAGATAAGGTTAGCCGTGTTCTATACTCTCTGCGGTGTAATCATCATCGGTTGGGGTATACACTTCTTTTTTGGCTGGATGGGCAGTGAGCAACCTCAACTCCTTACTCTTTCCTTGACGGAATGGAGCATCTGCATTCTCCTCTTTATACTCTTTTTAGCAAAGAAGATAAGCTTGGAGACAGCATTCCTCCTCTTAGCCATTCTCATGGAGACCTTGGAAGGCATGGGCATGATAACCATTGCCAACTTAGCCCTCACCGGCCCCCAGGAGCAGTGCAGGAACTACCTCATCGTGAATGAGATTACAACGTTTGGCATATTCATATTCTGTTGCATGGGGCTGATGAGGAAGACCACCACCTGCGCTCTTGCCATTTATCTTGTATTGCTCTGCATAGCCTATAAAACCAATCCGCCTCTCGTGCAGTCACAGTTTCTGCTGCTCTTCATCTACATCATGATGACTCTCTGGGCATATACCCTCATCGTACGCCTCTGGTTCGACAGCTCCTCACGCGAAATCAAGAACTACCGCCAGTGGCAGGAATCCATCCTCGACGTGCTCCATATTAAAAAGGTGGAGCTGCTGGCCTTGATACAGATCTGTCGACATTCCGTTCAAAATTCCTCTATCGACAGCGAAGCAATGGGGCATCTCTCAAAGTCGACACGCGACGGACTCATCGAGTTGGGACAGTATCTCTCACGCCAACAGCAAGGGCACATAGAGTATCTGAAGACCCTCTTTCCACAGCTTACCCCCACTGAGCTGGAAATTTGCCATTTGGTGGTCAAAGGACTCACGATAAAGGAGATAGCCACAACGACAAACCGCAGTATGAGCAACATAGGCACTGTGCGTGGCAACATCAGGCGGAAACTGAATATTCCCACAGACACAGACCTGCGGCAATACCTGCAGCATCAACTCAGACACTCTTAGCACGAGACTTTGAATCCTAAACAATAAACAAAAGAAAGAAATGAAACGATTCAATTTTCATTCCATCCCCGCAAGGAAGCTCCGCTTCTTGGGCCTTCCTCTCGTCTATTTAGGCGTGGCAGAACTTGCCATCATCTACTTTTGTGGATGGACCGACAAAAACAGCCTGCTACTCTTAGGCTTATTCCTAATCGTAGCAGGCATCGTAGGATACGTATTGCTCACGAAAGCCGCGGGCAAATACTGAACAAGTTCTATTCTTCCTCCGGCGTGATGAGCTTATAGCCCTTGCCGTGGATATTGATAATCTCTATCTGGTCATCGTCCTTGAGATGCTTGCGCAGCTTTGTGATGTAGACATCCATTGAGCGGGCATTGAAGTAGTTGTCGTCAATCCAGATGGTCTTCAAGGCAAAATCGCGCTGCAGAATCTCATTACGGTGAGAGCAGAGGAGTGCGAGCAACTCGTTCTCCTTAGTGGTGAGCTTGGTCTGCTTGTCGCCGATGGTGAGAAGTTGCTTCTGTGTGTCGAAGGTGAAACGACCGATGTGATAGAGTGTGGACTCCTTGTTCTTCTTTCCGCGGACACGGCGCAGAATGGCCTCAATGCGCAGCACAAGCTCCTCCATGGAGAAAGGCTTGGGAATGTAGTCGTCGGCACCAATCTTGAAGCCCTCGATGATGTCCTCCTTCAGAGCCTTTGCAGTAAGGAAGATGATAGGCATCTCGGCATTTGCCTGCCTTATTTCCTGAGCGAGCGTGAATCCATCCTTCTTGGGCATCATGACGTCGAGCACGCAGATGTCGTATTTTGTCTTCATAAACTCCTTGTAGCCTTCCTCGCCGTCGGGGCAGAGTGTGGCCTGATAGCCTTTGGCCTGGAGATACTCCCGAAGAAGCATACCCAAATTCTCGTCGTCCTCGCACAAGAGGATTTTCAATGATTCTTCCATAGTTGTCAACGTTTTATTGGTTTATACTCTTTGTTGTTTTCTTTGCTTGTTTTGTTTTGTATGTAAGAGAGGTGCAACCTTTATTCATCCTTGATGACGGGCAGCTTGATGGTAAAGATAGTACCCTTGCCATACTCGCTGTCGACCTTGATGCTGCCCCCATGCAGCTCAACCATCTTCTTTACGTAGGCAAGACCCAGACCGAAGCCTTTCACATCATGAACGTTGCCCGTGTGAACACGGTAGAACTTCTCGAAGACTTTCTTCAAATCATCCTTCTTTATGCCTACGCCGGTATCGCGTACTGAAAGGTAGAGCCAGTTCTCATCGTTCCAAGTCTTCAGATAGACATCGAGCTTCTCGCCAGGCTTACCGTATTTCACTGCATTGTCAAGGAGATTGAAGATGACGTTCTGGAAATGAACCTCGTCGACATAGATGGTTGAGTCGACAGCTTCAATATCGGTATATATCTTTCCTCCCGTATGCTCCACTCTGAGCGTAAACGACCTGGAGATATTCTCCACCATCTCGTTGAGGTCGAGACGCTTTTTCTTGAACACAGCTTTCTTGCGGTCGAACATCGACATCTGCAGAACCTTCTCCACCAGGAATCTGAGGCGCTTCGACTCGTCTTGTATGACTCCTCCAAGATGCTGCATCATCTGCGGACTCTTTGTCACCGAAGCATCGTTCATCATCTGGGCCGCAAGCGAGATACTTGCTATAGGGGTTTTCAGCTCGTGGGTCATATTGTTTACGAAGTCGTTCTTCATCTCCGTGTAGCGTTTCTGACGGAATATCACCACTATGGTAAAGATGAAGGTGACAAGTAATACGAGGGTGAAGATAACTGACGGTATGACAAAGCGCACTGAAGAGTAGATGTACTGGTTCATCTCCGGGAAGTGAATCTTCACAATGCCCATCTTCGACTGCGGGTCGTTGTGGAAGAGCACCTGCGAATAGGAGTACTGCTCGCCTTCATCGCTATAGTCGGGACAGCGATAGACCTCCCGCCCATCCTGAGTGGATACCGTGAAATGGTAAGGAATATTGATACCATTGTTCATGAGCTCGGCCTTGAGATCCTGGTCGAGCATCTTGAAGTTGATGCGCTCCTTTAGAGGCTTCTCCGAGGCACTGTAAAGGATGGAGTAGACTACGTCGTCGAGCAACGCTTTCTGGTAGACGTAGCGATTCTTGACAATCTCCTGCAACGATCTTGAAGCCTCCGAAAGAGAGTTGCGGTCGTTGTGGAGTATCATCGCCTTGGGCACCTGCGAGGGCTTGGTGGTGATGGTCTTGAGCTCGAACTGCGAATAGATAGTACCGTCCTTTCCAGCTACAGAATGTTGACGCGAGAACTGCACGGTTCCATCAGGATGCCCCGAACGCGTGCCCATGGAGTCCTTGCTGAAAGCACGTCGCTCTGTCTCATTGACACTTTGTTCCAGATAGCGTCGCGTCTCGTTGAACTCGAGATTGCGCGAAGCCTGATTGAGTGCTCGGTTCACTGATTCGTCGAACTGTTCCTTCTTCATCTCGACCATCTCCTGGATGTAGTTGAGCTGAAGAAAGAGCAGAGCGAGGAACGACAGGCCCATGATAACCGCTATTGTCCATATTGTCTTCTTCTTCATGAGGGCAAATTTAGCCATTATCCTAACACGTTAACACTAAAATGTTAAGTATTTCCTTTGAATTCAGTTATATTAACAGAAGAAGAACGCAGTAAGTACATATCAGCATCTACACACAAAGAACAAAGCGAGACTATATCATGAAAAAGCCCTGGCATGAAAGATGCCAGGGCTTCATTATCAAAGATTTTGAACAGAGTTATCCGAAAGCATATCAGTCGCCTTCCTTTGCCAGCTCTGCCTCATGCTCAGCTATGAGCTTGTTCTGGATGTCGTTCGGAACAAGCTCGTAGCTTGAGAACTTTGTCGAGAACGAAGCGCGACCGCCAGTAAGGCTGCTCAGCGAGATTGAATAGTTGCTGAGTTCTTTCAAAGGAATCTTGGCTTGCAGCTTTTGATATCCAGCCTCGCTGTCCATTCCCATGATGAGGGCACGGCGTCCTTGCAGGTCGCTCATCACATCGCCCATATAGTCAGCGGGAACATAGACCTCAAGGTCGTAAATAGGCTCCAGAATTTTCGGTCCGGCATTCTTGAAGGCATCAGAGAAAGCCCGGCGTGCGGCCAATGTGAAGGAAAGCTCGTTGGAGTCGACAGGATGCATTTTGCCGTCGTAGACTACCACGCGGACATCACGGGCGTAGCTTCCTGTGAGCGGACCGTGCTCCATGCAGTCCATGACACCCTTGAGAATGGCAGGCATGAAGCGGGCATCAATGGCACCACCAACCACAGAATTGATAAAGACGAGCTTACCGCCCCACTGCAGGTCAATCTCTTCCTTTGACTTGACGTTCATCTTATACTCCTGCCCATTGAAATTGTAGGACACGGGATCGGGCATGCCTTCAGCATAAGGCTCGACGATGAGGTGCACCTCACCAAACTGTCCGGCTCCACCACTCTGTTTCTTGTGACGGTATTCAGCCTTGGCCTTCTTGGTTATGGTCTCACGGTAAGGAATCTTCGGCTCCTCAAAGACAACGTTCAGTTTCTCGTTGTTCTCCAGACGCCACTTCAGGGTGCGAAGATGGAATTCGCCCTGCCCGTGAACAATAGTCTGACGCAGTTCCTTGCTCTGCTCCACCACCCAGGTCGGATCTTCCTGATGCATCTTCAGCAATGCGGCCATCACCTTCTCTGTGTCGGCCGGCACTACGGCCCTTATGGCACGCGAATACTTCGAGTTGGGATACTTGATAAAGTTGAATCTCCACTCACAGTCCTTTCCGTTGAGTGTGTTGCCCGTCTTGACATCCTTGAGTTTCACCGTACAGCCGATGTCGCCAGCATTCATCTCCTCAACAGGAATGCGGTTGGCTCCGGCGCAGGCATAAATCTGGCCGAGGCGCTCCTTACTTCCCCTGTCGGCATTGGTAAGGTCGTCGCCCACCTTGACTTTACCACTCATCACTTTGAAGTAAGACACTTCACCGATATGTGGTTCCATGCCCGTCTTGAAGAAGTAGAGACTCTCAGGACCCTTGCTGTCGGGAGCAACCTCCTCGCCGCGGGTGTTGTGTATCTTCGGCATCTCGCTCACGAAGGGCACCACGTTGCCGAGGAACTCCATCAGACGCCGTACGCCCTTGTCTTGTGCAGCACACACGCAGAACACGGGGAAGATACTACGCGTGAGAAGTCCCTTACGGATTCCCTCACGCATCTCGTCCTCAGTAAGCGACTCGCTCTCAAAGAATTTCTCCATGAGCCCCTCGTCGTTTTCTGCTGCTGCCTCAACGAGAGCCTTGTGGAGTTCCATGGCCTTATCCATCTCCTCGGCGGGAATGTCCTCGATGATGGGCATACCTCCCTCGGGCTTCCAGCTGTACTTCTTCATAAGGAGCACGTCGATAATCTCATTGAAGTCGGGACCGGTCTTGACAGGATACTGTATTTCCACACACTTCGATCCATAGATGTCGCGCATGGAGTTCATCACATTGTCAAAGTCACACTTCTCGGAGTCGAGCTGATTGACAAGGAAGATGACTGGCTTCTTGAGCTTCTCCGTGTAGCGGAATATGTTCTGCGTGCCTACCTCAGGGCCATACTGACCATTGATGAGAATCACGGCTTGGTCGGTGACGTTGAGGGCTGTGATGGCACCTCCCACGAAGTCGTCGGAGCCCGGACAGTCGATAATATTCAGCTTCTTATTGTTCCATTCCACATGGAATACCGTTGGGAAAACGGAGTAACCATATTCCTGCTCCACGGGGAAATAATCGCTCACGGTGTTATGCTGTTCCACCGTTCCGCGACGCTTGATGATACCACTCCCGTAAAGCATTGATTCGGCAAGAGTGGTCTTGCCGGAACCCGCACTGCCAACCAAGGCAATGTTCTTGATTTCGTTCGTCTGATATACTCTCATAACAGTTATAGATTTAAAGTGTTGTACTTACTTTAAGGAAACGCCGTCTAAGGTAGACATTTTTCAAGAAAGGACAAAACTTTCGGCAAGATAACCTCTCAATTTTAAAACATATTAGTACTTTTGCAAGCGCTAAATCACTGTTATCACCATGTCAGGGCTCTACATTCATCTGCCTTTCTGTGCCTCCCGGTGCATCTACTGTGGATTCTACAGCACCACCCTACCCTCTCTGCGCGACCGCTACATTGAGGCGGCCGGACGTGAGATGGCTCTTCGCAGGAGTTACCTCAATCCGACCGACCCCTGCCTAAAAACCATCTACCTGGGTGGAGGCACACCAAGCCAGCTCAGCATAGGCCAGTTGCAACGCCTGTTCCACTACATTGAAGAGACTTGGTCCTTGGAGGCCGAGCAACTAAGCAGGATGGAGATAACGATGGAATGCAACCCCGACGACTTGACACCCGACTATGTTGAGGGACTGAGGAAACTTCCCGTCAACCGCATCAGCATGGGTATACAGACGTTCTCCGACAGCAGGCTGACCTTTCTGCACCGACGCCACACTGCCTCTGAGGCCACAGAAGCGGTGAGACTATTGCAAGAAGCAGGATTCTCAAATATCAGTATCGATCTTATGTTCGGCTTTCCTGGAGAGACTGTTGAAGAATGGAAAGACGACTTGCGTAAGGCCCTTTCGCTCGGAGTACAGCACATCTCGGCCTACAGCTTGATGTATGAAGAGGGAACACCTCTCTACAGAATGCTCAAAGAGGGAAAAATAAAAGAGACCGACGAAGAGACCAGCCTGGATATGTACCGAATGCTCATGGACGAGCTGGAAGCGACAGGATTCGAACACTATGAGATAAGCAACTTTGCACAGCCCGGATTCCGCAGCCGCCACAACAGCAGCTACTGGCAACAGACGCCCTACATTGGCATCGGTGCGGCAGCTCACTCCTATGACCTCAAGTCACGGCAATGGAACTGCTCCAGCATCAACCACTACATCGAAGCACTCGAAGCAGGAAAACTACCGCCCATGCAACGGGAGGAACTCGACGAGAGCACCCGCTACGACGACCTCGTCACCACCGCGCTACGCACACGGGAAGGATTGTCCATTGAAAGTCTCTCACCCTACTACCGCCACTATCTTCTCAGTTGCGCCCAACCCTGGATAGAAAGCGGCAGGATGGAAATCAGCAAAGGCCACCTGCGCATCACTCGCAAAGGAATCTTTGTGAGCGATGACATCATGAGCGACCTCATGCACGTATAAAAGTTTCAGAGCAGTCCTTCCAAAGATCCCTCTTCCTTATACCTATTATAATAATAGCTCTTGATGTCGTTGACGATGTCGCCCGTGCTGCGTTTCCCCGTGACATAGGGCTTCAACATCTCCCCGACACCCATGCACACAAAGATGATAACCACACTGCAAAAGAAATTCAGCATCTCGTTGTGCAGATAACCAGCCTGGGAGAAATAGATTCCGGGCACCAACTCGAAGAGCAGCAGAAGCCAGTCGCCAGCCGTATTAAAGCTCCGGCTCGCCTTCAGCTCATCAGTGTACTTTTGTGGAGCCTTAGAGAGCAACTGCTTCTGATGCTGTTTCCAGAAATCCTCAAATTCCTTTTCCATACCTATTTAAATATAGTAGAAGACAACTCCACTGCTTTTTAAGCGCGGGCTCGAAATAGTATTCGACAGACCGACGGACCTTCTACCTCAAACAGCATGATTACTTCTGATTCTCCTCGCTCACTGCTTCCTCCTCCTTGTCGTGCGGCAAAATAAGATTGAGCAGTACACCCACTACAGCGCTCAAGCCTATGCCACCAAGCGTGAAGCTACCGGCAGTGAGCACAGCACCACCGATACCAAGCGTCAGAGTAACGGCCATGATGATGGTGTTGCGTGTGAGCCCTACATTCACTTTATGCTGAATGAGATTCTGGATTCCGACATTGGAGATAGTACCGAAGAGCAACAGCATGATTCCTCCAAGCACAGCCTGGGGAATAGCCTGCAAGAGTGCCGACAGCTTTCCAACAACCGAGAAGACGATAGCCGTGGCGGCAGCGATACGAATGACCTGCGGACTGGTGACCTTCGTTATCGACATGGCTCCCGTAACCTCGGAGTAGGTAGTCACCGGAGGCCCGCCTAAGAAGGCTGCAAACAAGCAAGCCAGACCGTCGCCAAGCATCGTACGGTGGAGTCCGGGGTCTTTCACAAAGTCCTTACCGGCCACAGCTCCCACCACGTAGACGTCGCCAATATGCTCTATCACGGGTGCTATGGCCACAGGTATCATATAGAGGAACGGCTCCCAACGGAATTGGGGAGCACTGAGATGAGCTATTGAGGATGGCAGTGAGAACCACGAGGCTGCGGCAACCTTTGAAAAGTCAACAGGCTCTACACCGAAGAGATGATAATGGCCAAAGAGCAATGCTGCCACAAAGCCCGCTGCGATGCCACAGACCACGGGGACCAACTTCAGCAGACCGCGTCCGAGGATGAGAACGGCTATGGCAGTAGCAAGCGAAATGAAAGCAAGCATCCAGTTGGTCTTAGCCATATTGACGGCAGAACCTGAGAGTGTCAAGCCTATGAGAATGATTACAGGACCTATGACAACGGGCGGAAAAAGCTTGTCAAGCACTCGCCTGCCTTGGAACATGATGAGAAGGCTCATGAGGAAGTAGACCAAAGCCACTCCGGCCATACCCGCCAAGGTTCCGGGCATACCCCAAAGACGGGAAGCCTCTATGATGGGTGCTATGAAGGCGAAGCTGGACCCGAGGAAGATGGGAACCTTGCCGCCGGTAACGAAATGGAAGATAAACGTGCCGAGGCCGGCGGTGAATAGAGCCGTCGCAGGGTCGAGACCTACGAGCAACGGAACGAGGACTGTAGCGCCAAAGGCCACAAAGAGGAATTGCACTCCCACAATACCTCTCCTCAAGGGTGTGGATTTTATAGTATTCATTCAAAATGCAAAGATAGTGCAAACGAAAGGAACAGCAAAGAAAAAGAGAACTTTTTCTTTGATACTCCTACAGCACTTTCATTCAAAACAAAATGCAGTTAAGGAGGATACGTACCCCAGTCTCGCTCCGCTCAGCTGTTATGTGCATCTCTGATGAGATGCTCCTGACCGAATATTAGGTGCATGTCCTCAAATATCCACTGCAGGGCGCGGCCCTTGTGGCCGTCCGCATCCTTCGGGCAAACCAGTAATTCTACATACCTT
>OMVH01000132.1 GCA_900314365.1 uncultured Prevotella sp.
GCTCCAAGGTCCTGCGGATTGGGCAGTACAGCCTTTAGGAATT
This sequence comes from uncultured Prevotella sp., assembly GCA_900314365.1. GTDB lineage: Bacteria > Bacteroidota > Bacteroidia > Bacteroidales > Bacteroidaceae > Prevotella. Next base: position 44 of record OMVH01000132.1, read on the forward strand.
GCAGCGGCACAATGTCCACCTTGACAGTCTTACCCGAGCCGTCGGCCAGGGGAGCCTCATAGGTGACGGGGTCGATACGAGCCATGCCAACATCCTGAATGACACGAAGATGAGTGAGATACTCTTGTCCGAAGGTCATCCAGAAACGTGCGCGGCGGATGGTTGGATAGTTTTTCACAAGGCTTTCAAGTTCTTCGTGATGCATGAGATAGCTTTCACGCGGGCCTATGTTGGGATAGGTAAGAGACTTATGAACCGACAGCGGGTCGGTCTCAATCCACTTTCCCTCCTCGTAGTAAAGTCCTTTCTGAGTAATTTCCCTGATGTTGATTTCCGGGTTGAAGTTGGTAGCGAAGGCCTTGTGATGGTTGCCGGCATTGCAGTCGACGATGTCGAGCGATGTAATCTCGTCGAAGACATGCTTAGCAGCATAGGCCGTGTAGACGCCGCTCACACCGGGATCGAAGCCGCATCCGAGGATGGCCGTGAGCCCAGCTTTCTCGAAGCGGTCTTTGTAAGCCCACTGCCAGCTGTATTCGAAGTGGGCTTCGTCCTTGGGCTCGTAGTTGGCAGTATCGAGGTAGTTGCAACCGCAGGCGAGACATGCGTCCATGATGGTGAGGTCCTGGTAGGGAAGAGCCAGGTTGATGACAAGCTCAGGCTTATAGCTGTCGAAGAGTTTTGTGAGCTGGCCCACATCGTCGGCATCCACCTCCGCTGTCTTGATGTCGTAGTTGTAGCCTTTGGCATGGATGGCCTCCACCAGACGGTCGCATTTCTCCTTGTGGTGGCTGGCAATCATGAATTCCGTGAACACGTCGGCATTCTGTACAATCTTGTATGCCGCAACGGTGGCTACGCCACCTGCTCCAATCATTAACACTCTGCTCATATTCTTCTGGTTTTATTGGTTTCTGTCATTGACCTAACTTGTCGATTTCACTGGCCCTGATACCAAGTGCATTCATCAGCGAGTAGCCGAGAATCTCCTGTCTGAAGTTGCCTCCTTCGAATGGCTGCATAGCGAAGAGAGTGATATGCTTGTCCTCGTCGGCATTGCGAAGCAGTCTGCTTATAGCGGGACGTGTGTCATCATCGGGAATTAGCATGATGCGCTTTACGTCCTGCTGCCCGAGCACTGTGTGAAGGAGGTCGCTCATAGAGCTTTCCTTGTTGGCTATCTTTCCGTCAACGGCGATGGAATTGATAATAAACTCGCCGAGATTTCCGTCTTTGAAGGCTGTGCCATTAAGTTTTCCATCGTAGTCGGAAGGATTGAAATTCTCCATCCTGCTTTTACTGTTGTCGTGGAGAAGCACCACTTGGGTCTCGTGGGAACCAGGGTGCATATTGCCGTCGAGTGCTACGTCGACAACCCATTGGCTGAAGTCGGCTTGTGGCAGGGGGCGGCCGAGCATGCGCTCGAAATTCACGATGAGGTCGAAGGCCACACTGTCGACGTAGTCGGCATCGGCGATAATGATGTTCTCACTCCACTTGATGGGCTTGGCTTTGTCTGTCTTCATAACTGCAAAGTTAATAAATAAAAGCCATAATGGCCAAGGATTAAGCATAAAAAATAGACAAAATAGCAGACAGTTACGACTTGTTGCTTCGATGGCTTAAACGACCGGAATAACATGCCCGCTTAGGGTGTCAGTGCCGGTCATGCGACAAACTGTCAAATCGAAAAGCCTCCGGCCTTCTGGCTGGAATCCAGAAAGTCGGAGGCTGTACGTCTGTTTATGATAGCCCTATAGCTATTCCTCTATCCAAATGCCGGCTTTAGCTTTATTAGCTTCGCTATAACCTGCATGGTAGTAGCCAGTAAGTTGCATGTCAAACATCAGGGTGGAGTAGCCCGGAATGGAGCCGCTTCCTGTAGAACTGTAACCCAATTGCCACGGCATGTACACCTCCCAACGGTCGCCTACCTTCATGTGCTGCAGTGCGGTGGAAAATCCGTCGACAACGGCCGACACGTTGAATGCCGAAGGAATGGCAGTGTCGGGATTGAAATCACCTGAATAGGATTTATCGAACACGTAGCCTTGAGGATGTTGCGTCGTAGGCATGAGTCTGCCGAGATAGTGCACCCTGACAGAGTCGGTGTAGAGGGGCGAGCCTGAAGTGCTCTTGCTGCTGTCCACTACATGTACGACAATATTGTCGGTGGCTTGAGGCACAAAGGTGGCGTTGTAGTCGGGCAGGGAATAGCACTTGATAATCTTCCAGCTCGTATCTCCCGCAGCTATACGCTGCTGGGCTGAGGTATAGAGATTCTGGAAATATTGTTCGTTACGGTTCTCCCAGTCAGCGTACTCGTCGTCCGTATTGTCGGTCTCTTTGCAGGACGCGAACAGCATCGCGGCGAGCAAGAAGAGAGCCCAAGCAGACAGAGGCATCCGGAGCCGCTTGATGAGTGGCGAAGGGTTGGTCTTCATAATTCTTTTGTTCTGTTAGAATGAGGCTCAGACATCGAGCTTCTTGAGCAGACTGGTGATGCTCACCCGGTCCTCAATGATGGAACGGAGCTTCTCCACGGGCACACGCTCCTGCTCCATGGTGTCGCGCATGCGCAGGGTGACGGTGTTGTCCCTGAGGGTGTCGCCGTCGACGGTCACGCAGAAAGGCGTGCCAATAGCATCCTGACGGCGGTAGCGCTTACCGATGGTGTCCTTGACCTCGATATGAGTATTGAAGTGGAATTTCAGTTTGTCGACGATTTCCTGTGCTTTCTCCGGCATACCGTCCTTGTTGACCAGTGGCAGCACGGCGCATTTAATCGGAGCCAAAGGTTCGGGCAGACGCAGCACAACGCGCGAGGAGCCGTTCTCGAGCTGCTCTTCGCAGTAGCTGTGGCACATCACGCTGAGGAACATACGGTCCACGCCGATGGAGGTCTCCACGTCGTAGGGAACGTAGCTTTCGTTGGTGTCGGGATCGAAGTAGCGCATCTTCGTACCTGAGTATTTCTCGTGCTGGGAGAGGTCGAAGTTTGTACGCGAATGAATACCCTCAACTTCCTTGAAGCCGAACGGCATACGGAACTCGATGTCTGTGGCGGCGTTGGCGTAGTGTGCCAGCTTCTCGTGATCGTGGAAGCGATAGTTCTCGTCGCCCATGCCGAGTGCTTCGTGCCACTGCAGACGGTGCTTCTTCCAGTAATTGAACCATTCCATCTCTGTGCCGGGTTTGCAGAAGAACTGCATCTCCATCTGCTCGAACTCGCGCATGCGGAAGACGAACTGGCGTGCTACAATCTCATTGCGGAAGGCTTTTCCTATCTGAGCAATACCGAAGGGAAGTTTCTGCCTCGTGGAGCGTTGCACGTTGAGGAAGTTGACAAAGATACCCTGTGCGGTCTCGGGGCGCAGGTAGATGCGGTTGGTGCTTCCGGCTGTGGAGCCCATCTCGGTGGAGAACATGAGGTTGAACTGCCTCACGTCGGTCCAGTTCTTAGTACCAGAAATGGGGTCGACAATGCCTTCATCGAGAATGATTTGCTTGAGCTCAGCCAAGTCGGGTCCCTGCATGGCGGCTGTGTAGCGGGCATGGAGTGCGTCGCGCTTCTGCTGATGCTCCAGCACACGGGGATTGGTGGCGCGGAATTTAGCCTCGTCGAAGGCGTCGCCGAACTTCTTGGCGGCCTTCTTCACCTCCTTTTCTATTTTCTCGTCGTATTTGGCTATCTGGTCCTCAATCAGATTATCGGCACGGTAGCGTTTCTTCGAATCGCGGTTGTCAATAAGCGGATCGTTGAAGGCATCCACGTGACCGCTGGCTTTCCACACCGTGGGGTTCATGAAGATGGCGGCGTCGATACCGACAATGTTATTGTGGAGCAGGACCATGGAGTCCCACCAGTATTTCTTTATGTTGTTCTTTAGCTCCACGCCGTTGGGTCCGTAGTCGTAGACTGCGGCGAGGCCTTCGGGATAAATTTCTGAACTGGGAAAGACGAAGCCATACTCCTTGCAATGGCCTACAATCTTCTTGAAAACGTCTTCTTGTGCCATATTAATAATGTTATAATCTTGCTGATTGAATCCGGCACGTACACCCCGGCACGGGTGCGGGCACGGTTTCCCATTCTGAAATGCAAAGTTAATATCTTTTTCCGTAACCACCAAAAAGCTTTGTGAAAGTTTCCCTTCTTTTCACTTTTGCTAAACAAGTGTTCGCTTCCGGCTGAGAAGTAAGACAAAAGTTTACCGCAGCCTTGCCTTCTTTTAGCTGGGGACGAGACTTCCTCAGTGCATGGTGTGGTTAGTTCTATTGGTAAAAAACATTAA
>OMVH01000137.1 GCA_900314365.1 uncultured Prevotella sp.
GCCTCGGAGAGGTCGTGAGCATCTCGTCAGAGATGCAGATAACCCCAGCCGAGCGAAGCGAGCCTGGGGATTGCACACCTCTTCCCCCCTTCTCGCTCTCGTGCTTCGAAGATGCACGAGAGCGTAGCTAACTTCCAGCCTCGAGGTTGATTCATCTGCTCGCGGACAGCCAAAAGATTTGCCCCCATAAGGGATAACTAAAACTTCCGAAACGTGAGTCAGACAGCCCACATCTATTTGAGTAACTTAAAAAGAAATAAGACCTTTCTTTGTTGGTTTCGGAAAAAATACGTAACTTTGCAGCCCAAAGTGTGGTTATGTACGATTTAGAGCCATTCAAGATAGACCTCAAAAGCCTCAAAGGCGAGGATGCCACCATGGACTTCAAGCTCGACGACGGATTCTTCGAAGCCGTCGAGGCTCCTGATATCCATCGTGGCAAATTGAACGTGACCCTCAACGTACATCACGGCGCGGGTGTCTACGAGCTTGATTTCCATACCACTGGCACGGTAACAGTAAGCTGTGACCTCTGCCTCGACGACATGGAGCAGCCCATAGAAACAGACAACCGCATCGTAGCCAGGCTCGGAGAAAACTACTCAGAGGACGACGATCTTGTGACAGTGCCCGAGGACGAAGGAATACTCGACACGGCCTGGTTCGTCTACGAATTCATTGAGCTCGCTGTTCCCATCAGGCACGTGCACGCACCTGGAATGTGCAATCCTGCCATGACGGAACTTTTGAAACGCTATGTCGTCGAAGAAGGCCAACCCTCCCGAAGGGGCGAAGGCGAACAGGCAGGAGCCGTGGACTCTCGCTGGGAGGCACTCAAGAAGCTGAAAGATAAAAATTAAAAAAACATCAAAACATTATGGCACATCCTAAAAGAAGACAATCCAAGGCTCGTACGCTCAAGAGAAGAACTCATGACAAGGCCGTAGCCCCCACGCTGGCCGTATGCCCCAACTGCGGCGCCTACTATGTTTATCACACTGTATGCCCCAGCTGCGGCTACTACCGTGGCAAGGTGGCTGTGGTAAAGGAAACAGCTGAATAACAATGGGCAAAATCAACGCCATAATCACCGGTGTTGGAGGCTACGTGCCCGACTACGTCCTCAACAACGAGGAACTGTCGCGCATGGTGGACACCAACGACGAGTGGATTACAACGCGCGTTGGCATCAAGGAACGGCGTATCCTCACAGAGGAGGGACTGGGCACGAGCTACATGGCACGCAAGGCGGCCAAGCAACTCTTGCAGAAAACGGGGGTCGACCCCGATACCATCGACGCCCTCATCGTTACTACAACGACGCCCGACTACAAATTCCCTTCGACGGCATCCATTGTCCTCGGCAAACTCGGACTGAAGAACGCTTTCGCCTTCGACTTCGAGGCTGCCTGCTGCGGATTCCTCTACTCTCTCGACGTAGCTTCGTCGATGATAGCCAGTGGCCGCTACAAGCGCATCATCCTTATCGGAGCCGACAAGATGTCATCCATCGTCGACTACACCGACAGGGCCACCTGCGTGCTCTTCGGCGACGGTGCCGCCGCTGTCCTCATTGAGGGCACCGAGGATGAAGGCGTAGGACTGCAGGATTCCTTCCTTCGAACCGACGGAAAGGGACTGCCCTTCCTCCACATGAAGGCCGGAGGGTCAGTATGTCCGCCTTCGCGCTTCACCGTCGACCACAAGCTCCACTTCCTCTATCAGGAAGGGCGCACTGTGTTCCGCTATGCCGTCACCGACATGAGCGAAGACGTGAAAGAAGTGCTCAAGCGCAACAGTCTCACCGCCGACGACGTGGACTGGATAATCCCTCACCAGGCCAACCTGCGCATCGAAGAAGCCGTGGCTAAGCGCGCCGGTGTGTCACCGGAGAAGCTGCTCGTCAACATCGAGCGCTACGGCAACACCAGCGCAGCCACCATTCCGCTGACCATGTGGGACTACGAAAGCAAGTTCCGGCGCGGTGACAAGATTGTCCTGACAGCCTTCGGCGCAGGGTTCGTCCACGGCGCATCCTATTATAGGTGGGCCTACGACGGAGCCAAGGCAGCAGCAAAGAAGTAACAACAGCTAACCCATAACCGCAAAAGAGCGCACCTTCTTATCCAACATAAGATGATGCGCTTTTTGCTTTCAAATCATCAGATATGCACAAGGCAGGATTCGTAAACATCGTAGGCAACCCCAACGTAGGGAAGAGCACGCTCATGAACCAGCTTGTGGGCGAGCGCATCAGCATTGCCACTTTCAAAGCGCAGACCACGCGCCACCGCATCATGGGCATCGTCAACAGCGACGACTGCCAGATAGTGCTCTCCGACACGCCGGGCGTGCTCAAGCCCAACTACAAAATGCAGGAGATGATGCTGGCTTTCTCGGAGTCGGCTCTTGCCGATGCCGATGTCCTGCTCTATGTCACCGACGTTGTTGAAAAGCCTGAGAAGAATGCCGATTTCCTCGCCAAGGTAGCTCAGATGAAGATACCGGTATTACTGCTCATCAATAAGATTGACGAGACCGACCAAAAACATCTTGGCGACCTTGTCGACCTCTGGCACAAACTCTTGCCAAAGGCCGAAATCCTTCCCATCTCGGCGAAGAACAAGTTCGGTACCGACATTCTCCTCAAGCGCATCAAGGAACTCCTGCCCGAAAGCCCGGCCTACTTCGACAAGGACCAGCTCACTGACAAACCGGCGAGATTTTTTGTCTCCGAGATTATCCGCGAAAAGATACTGCTCTACTACGACAAGGAAATCCCCTATTCCGTGGAAGTGCGTGTGGAACGCTTCAAGGAGACGGAAAAAAACATACACATCAACGCCGTCATCTACGTTGAGCGCGACTCACAGAAAGGTATCATCATCGGCCATCAAGGATTGGCACTGAAAAAGGTCAGCACAGAGGCACGCAAGGCACTGGAAAAGTTCTTTGGCAAAAGCATCTATCTGGAGACCTTCGTGAAAGTGGACAAAGACTGGCGAAGCTCCCAAAAGGAGCTCAACCTCTTCGGCTACAATCCGGAATGAAGGTCCGACGACATTTCCAAACCCTAAAAAGCAAGAAAAATATATGCCCAATTTAGTAGCCATAGTTGGACGCCCCAACGTAGGGAAGTCCACCCTTTTCAACCGGCTGACGCAAAGCCGCCGCGCCATCGTCAGCGATACGGCAGGCACCACGCGTGACCGCCAGTACGGCAAGTGCCAATGGGGAGGCAAGGAGTTCTCCATTGTCGACACCGGAGGCTGGGTGGTGAACTCCGATGACATCTTCGAGGATGCCATCCGCAAACAAGTGCTTGTAGCCACCGAGGAGGCCGACCTCGTTCTCTTCCTCGTCGATGTGGAGACTGGCATTACCGACCTCGACGAGGACGTGGCCAATATCCTGCGGCGAGCCAAACTTCCGGTGGTTCTTGTGGCCAATAAAGTTGACAACAGTGGCGAAGCCTATGAGGCCGCGGAGTTCTACAAGCTCGGACTCGGCGAGCCACAATGTATCAGCGCTGCCACTGGAGGTGGAACGGGCGACCTGCTCGACCTCATCATCAGTCGTCTGCCCGCAGAGAACAACGAGACCCCCGACGACGGCCTGCCCAGATTCGCCGTTGTGGGAAGGCCCAACGCAGGCAAATCGAGCATCATCAATGCCTTCATCGGGGAGGAACGCAACATTGTAACCGAGATTGCCGGTACGACACGTGACAGCATCTACACGCGGTTCAATAAGTTCGGTTTCGATTTCTACCTCGTCGACACTGCCGGTATCAGAAAGAAGAACAAAGTGAGTGAGGACCTGGAGTTCTACAGCGTCATGCGCAGCATCAGAGCTATAGAGAACAGCGATGTATGCATTCTCATGATTGATGCCACGCGAGGCATTGAGGCTCAGGATATGAACATCTTCCAACTCATCCAGAAGAACAACAAATCACTCGTGGTAGTAGTGAACAAGTGGGATCTTGTGCAGGAGAAAAGCCAAAAGGCCATCGACACCTTCAAGGAGGCCATACGCCGCCGTATGGCTCCCTTCGTCGACTTTCCTATCATCTTCGCATCAGCTCTCACCAAACAGCGCATCTTCAAGGTTCTCGAAGCAGCAAAACTGGTCTATCAGAACCGCAAGTCGCATGTAGGAACGTCAAAGCTCAACGAGGTGATGCTTCCCATCATTGAGGCCACGCCGCCACCCTCGATAAAAGGCAAGTATATCAAGATAAAGTATTGCACGCAGCTGCCCAACACGCAGATACCTTCGTTCGTCTTCTACGCCAATCTTCCGCAATATATCAAGGAACCTTACCGACGTTTCCTTGAGAACAAGATACGCGAGAACTGGTCCATGCACGGCTGCCCCATCAATGTCTTCATCCGCCAGAAATAGGAGGCATTCATGAAGAAATTCCTTGGGTTGGCAGCCGCCCTGACGATGACTGCATGCACGAGCCAGGGTCCAAATCCTAACGAAGTGGCGGCAGAAGCAGCACAACAGTATTATCACTACCTGCTGCAAGGCAACTACTCGGCCTTCGTCGACGGGCATTTCCAGCAAGATTCCATTCCTTCAACCTATCGCAGTCAGCTCATTGACAACGCCAAGATGTTTATGGCGCAGCAGAAAGAGGAGCACGGCGGACTGAAAGAAGTGACAAAAATAGGGGCTGAGGTGGACACACTGAAACGGTCGGGGCGGGCTTTTCTGCAACTCCACTACGGTGACAGCACTCGCACGAAGATTGTCGTCCCCTTAGTCTACTTCAAGGGAATCTGGTATCTGGAATAGCTTCTCCGCCATCTCACCCCGGAAGGCTCTACGCAAACGGCTATATATGCAAGCAGCAGCACAACGGCTTCGTCGTGCTGCTGCTTGTGTATGTCTGATGAAGGATAAGTTCTCCGCCGGGGAATATGTCTATTCCTTCGATTCCACCTCTTTTACCTTTCTGAACAGATCAGAGGCAAAGACCAGATCGTTCAGCTTCTCATTGGTCGACTTCATGACGTCGTCCTTTGTTCCTTCCCATTCCTTGTGTCCCTTGTAGATGAAGATAATGCTTTCACCGATACCCATAACAGAGTTCATGTCGTGCGTATTGATGATGGTGGTAATACCGAATTCCTTAGTAATTCCATGAAGAAGTTCGTCAATGACCAATGATGTCTTAGGGTCGAGTCCCGAATTGGGCTCGTCGCAGAAAAGGTATTTAGGATTGAGCACGATGGCCCTCGCTATGGCCACTCGCTTCTGCATTCCGCCGGAGAGCTCATCGGGAAACTTATGCTGCGCTTCCACGAGGTTCACTCGGGCCAGACAATCCTGCGCCCGCTTCACACGCTCACGGTAATTCATCGACGAGAACATATCGAGAGGGAACATCACATTCTCCAGCACAGAAAGGGAGTCGAAAAGTGCTGCACCTTGAAAAATCATGCCCATCTCACGACGCATCATCACCTGGTCGTGCTTCGACATCGTCACAAAGTTACGGCCATCGTAGAGCACTTCGCCCTGCGTAGGCGTCAGCAGTCCCACGAGGTTCTTCATCAGCACCGTCTTGCCGCTGCCGCTTTGTCCGATGATGAGATTGGTCTTACCGTTGTCGAAGCGCGCGTTGATGTCGTGCAGCACCTCCTTGTCTTCGAACGCCTTATATAAATGTTTTACTTCTATCATCTGTCTTTTTGTTTTCGTTGAAGAGATGCTCCTCAGGAGAGAAGCTGCGTCAGGAAGACATCGGAGAAGAGAATGAACACACTCGAGTTGACCACCGCATTGGTTGAGGCCTTACCAACCTCCACGGAGCCTCCCTCCACCGTGTAGCCATAATAGGAAGCCACACTGGAGATAATGAAAGCAAAGAACACTCCCTTGATGATGCTCATCCAGACAAACCACGAATTGAAGGCGTGGTGAAGACCAGCCGTGAGGTCACTCGGCGAAATGATATGCCCGATAAAAGCAGTCGCGTAAGCACCTATCACACCCGTAAAAGCGCTGATTATAACCAGGAAAGGCATGATGGTAACCAAACCGAGAATCTTGGGTAGAATCAGGTAACCCGCCGAATTGACACCCATTATCTCAAGAGCATCAACCTGCTGTGTTACACGCATGGTGCCCAACTCCGAGGCAATATTCGACCCCACCTTACCAGAGAGAATAAGACTCATGATGGAGCTGGAGAACTCAAGGAGCATAATCTCACGCGTGATATAACCTGACACCCAACGGGGCATCCACGGACTCTGCACGTTGAGTTTCATCTGAATGCAAATAACCGCTCCGAAGAAGAAACTGATGATGAGTACGATGCCTATGGAGTCGACTCCAAGCTGCGACATCTCCTTGATATATCGCTTCAAGAACATGCGCATACGTTCCGGCCGACTGAAGGAGCGCCCCATGAGCAGCAGGTAACGACCAAACGTGGTGAGGTATTTGTTCAGCAATCTCAATATAAACATAGCAGAATCCTGTCTTATCAATATGCAAAAGTAGACAAAATCGGCTAAAAAGCGGCACTCGAACGAAGAGAATTAGCAAATATAAGTCTTATTAGCCACTTTTTTGCTAATTTTGCCGTTATAATACATCAATCATGGACGAAGCAATCAACAACGCGGGCGGGCCCATAGAGTTGCGTACCGAAGGACTTGTGAAGCGATACGGCAAACGTACCGTTGCCGACGGAGTGACCATCAACGTCAGACAAGGGGAGATTGTAGGCTTGTTGGGACCTAACGGAGCCGGCAAGACGACCTCATTCTACATGACCACAGGTCTTATCGTGCCCAACGAGGGACATGTCTATCTGAACAACCAGGAAATAACCAACTATCCTGTCTACAAGCGGGCTCGGGCCGGCATAGGCTATCTGCCCCAGGAGGCCAGCGTGTTCCGCAAGATGAGCGTGGAGGACAACATCATGAGTGTGCTCGAGATGACCAGTCTCTCACACCAGGAGCGCGTGGACAAGATGGAAAGTCTCATTGCCGAATTCCGCTTGGGAAAGGTGCGAAAGAACAAGGGCGACCGACTGTCGGGAGGCGAGCGCCGGCGCACGGAGATTGCACGCTGTCTGGCCATCGACCCGAAATTCATCATGCTCGACGAGCCTTTCGCCGGTGTCGACCCTATCGCAGTGGAGGACATCCAGCACATCGTATGGCGGCTGAAGTTCCGTAACATTGGCATTCTCATTACCGACCACAATGTACACGAGACCCTGAACATCACCGACAGGGCCTACCTGCTCTTTGAAGGACGCATCCTCTTCCACGGCACACCCGAACAGTTGGCCGCCAACAAGACCGTGAAAGAGAAATACCTCGGTGCCGACTTCAAGCTAGAGAAAAAAGACTTCCAGAAGATTGACCAACGCAAACGCGAACAAGAGCAGAAGGAAGACGAAGAAAACAACGGGTAGACATCCATCTGCTATCCGTTTTATACTGTAACAAAGCTGGTGGGAAACCACCAGCACCACCCCAAGCCGGACATACTAACCAGACCACTATGAATAAGCAACAGCTCCTTCTATCCACCGTCCTGAGTATATGCATCGCCCTCAACGCAACGGCAGCACTCCGACACGCAGGCATTTCAGTATCCGCGACATCCACCGACACCCTCAACCGAGGCATCGGCTGCTACCCTGGCAGCCCCGCCGAATACACCGCACCACGCTTGGTCGCAGACAACCACTACCGCAATGTGGCCCTAAACCGGATGGCCACAGCTTCATCGTCGGCCGACTGGAACCTCACGGCTCAGTTGCTTACCGACGGTATTCTCAGCAAGGGCACTCCGGCTACCATCACCGTCAGCACGAACCGCGGCGTTGACCACACCCGTGCACGCCTCCGCAGCATTGACGGCAACCCCGTCACTCCTTACTATCTCTATGGTCCGCAGTCGTGGATACAGTACGACTGGACAGGCATGCACATCGCCGTTGACACCCTGCGTCTCATCACCGAGACCGCATTCAGACAGGCCGCCGTCTCCGGACAGTGGACCATCCGCGTTATGGGCAGCAGGGACGGACGGTCGTGGAAGTTTCTCGGCAAGATTTCAGGGCAGGGCGTACCAGGCTACGTGACGGCACAGACCGCAGCCGAAGATCCCAACAACCACTTAGGCACGACCACACTGCCCCTGAGCCGGGCCAAGTTGGAAATTCCACTTCCGGCAGGCTCCAGCTGGCAGCATCTGAGGCTCGAGTTCAACATGGCCGACGCCGTTTGGTGGCGGCTGTGCGAGGTCGACGGAGGCCGTATAGCCGAAAAGGAAGCCCACTTCGAGATGAACACCGTCAAATGGCAGCGCAGCAACATGCAATGGCTGCCGTCGGAGCACTTCTTCAGCTGTTGGGCCTCTGACCCTACAAAGAGCGCCGAGCCACAATGGGCCCAGGTCGACTTAGGCACACAAGTCAGCTTCGACAAGATTATCCTCCACTGGCTGCACCGACCCAAACAGGGCAAGATTCAGGTTTCCGACGACGGCAAGCACTGGACCGACATCATCACCCTGTCTGCCAACGGTCCTCTGACCGAAACGCTCTCCTGCAAGAGTCAGGGCCGTTTTGTGAGGCTCTGGCTGACACGCCCTGACGCTTCCGGACAGTATGCCGCCACAGAGCTGGAGGTGATGGGGCGCGGCGGACTGCATGCAGAGCCTGCACGCACCCTCGACATTGGCGACGGAAAGCTGTCGCTCAATCAATGGCAGGTGCGGCGCGCGGGCGACAACCGATGGATTGAGGCCACCGTGCCCGGAACGGTACTGACGAGCTACATCAATATCGGAGCCGTACCTTATAATCTCTACGCCAACAACATGAGGCAGATCTCGGAGTCGTTCTTCAACTCCGACTTCATCTACCGGACAAACTTCAGTTGGAAAGCTGATGGGAAATCCCGCCACTATCTCAACTTCGACGGCATAGACTGGAAGTCGACCGTCACCCTCAACGGCCATGGATTAGGTCACACGGCCGGTGCCTTCATCCGCAGCCGCTTCGACATAACACCCTTCCTCCGCGAGGGCAACAACACCTTAGAGGTGCATGTCGTGAAGAACGCACATCCGGGAGCAGTCAAGGTGGCCAACGTGGAAAGCACCGACATCAACGGCGGCGTGATTGGTCTCGACAGTCCTACTTTCTCGCCTACCATGGGCTGGGACTGGATAACCTCCACGCCGGGGCGCTGCATGGGTATTTGGAACGACGTCTACCTCACTTCCGACGATGGTGTCAGCATCATCGATCCCTACGTCACCACCACACTCAACCATCCCGACACGCTGGCTTCCATGACAGCCTCAGCCACTCTTATCAATGAGGGTACCACCCGCCGCGCACTGACCGTCAAAGGATGGATTGGCAACATAGCCTTCAGCCGCGACATCAGCTTAGCTCCGGGCGAGAAGCGGCTCGTGACCTTCACGCCGACCGATTTTCCCCAACTCAGCCAACAGCACATGCGCCTGTGGTGGCCCAATGGCTACGGCGAGGCTTATCGCTACGACGCAGGCTTCACCGTCAGCGAGGGCGGAAACGACCTCTCCACACTGACTTATAAGGCCGGCCTGCGTGAAATGGCCTACGACGAGACCGACTCCGTGCTTCGCATCTGGGTCAACGGCAAACGCTTCATTCCGTTAGGGGGCAACTGGGGATTTCCGGAATCTAACCTCACTTACCGCGGACGCGAATACGACGCGGCCCTACGCTATCACCGTGAGATGGGGATGAACATTGTCCGCAACTGGGTAGGCCAGGTGGGCGACGACGAGTTCTTCGATGCCTGCGACCGTTACGGCATCATGGTGTGGCAGGACTTTTGGCTGGCTAATCCCTGGGACGGCCCCGACCCTGCCGACGAGCGCATGTTCATGGACAATGCGCGCGATGTCATCAGCCGTCTGCGCCGCCACCCCTCCATAGCCCTCTATTGCGGGCGCAATGAAGGCTATCCTCCGGCATCGCTCGACGCAGCTCTCAGGCAAGCCATACGGTCACTGCATCCCCAGACGGGCTATATCAGTAGTTCCGCTGACGGTGTGGTCTCAGGCCGCGGTCCCTACGGACTGTGGACAACGGCGCGCTACTTCAGCCATCTCTCGGGCAAACTGCATTCCGAAGAGGGCATCAGCTGCATCCCCAATTATGAAAGTCTAAAGCGCATGCTGGCCCCCGAAGGACTATGGCCAATGGAGGAGGCTTGGGGACAGCATGACTTCCCGACGGCCCACGGCCATAACTTTGCGCAGATGGTGGAACGCCATTTCGGAACAGCATCGAGTGCAAAGCAGTTCACACAGTGGGCTCAGTGGGTGAACTACGACGGGCATCGCGCCATGTTCGAAAGCCGGCTGCAGGACCGCATGGGACTGCTGATATGGATGAGCCACGCCTGCTGGCCTGCGCTCACATGGGCTACCTACGACTACTACCTTGAACCCACCGCCGCCTACTTCGGAATCAAGAAGGCGCTGGAGCCTCTGCACATCCAGTACAACCCCGCCAAAAGCACCGTGGAGGTTGCCGACATCAGCGTTGACAGCCCCGGAGAGATGACGGCCCGGCTGCAGATTCTCAACATGCGCGGAACGATACTGGCTGACCATTCTGCCCCTGTCAGCATTGACCGCGACCAGACTGTGACGGTCATGCCCGTGGAGAAGCCCGATGAAGAGGTCTACTTCCTGCGACTCTACCTCACCAAGGACGGCAAACTGATTTCTGAGAATTTCTACGTGGAAGGCCGCGACACCGACAACCTGAAGGCCCTCCGCACGCTTCCGACAGCTACTGTGGAGACGAAGAGCCACTTCCAGCAAGCACCCAACGGTGACTGGACGGGCACGGCCACAGTGACCAACACCGGTAACTCCCCTGCCCTGCTCATCCGCCTCTGCCTGAAAGGAAACGATGGGGAGCAAATTCTGCCAGTCATCTACAGCGACAACTACTTTGCGCTCATGCCCGGCGAGAGCCGGACGGTCAAGGTGAGTTTCAAGAAGGCCGATGCCCGTGGCTGCAACCCTACAATCGAAGCCAGACCGTTCTCGTTCTAAGTTCTTCCGACAGGCTCCAGTCCTCTTCCTGCCGGCAGCAAAGGCCCCTCTTGTGAAAGACAACTAAACAACAAGCTGCCCTGTTGATAACATCCGCATGCTTCGTGCCCGTGACTTTTCACAGGGTACGAAGCTGTAACGGCAGCTTGTTTCACGGGGTAAAAAAGGCTCTGAATGGAGAGAGTGTGCAATGAAAAACTTTGATTTTTGATACGGAAAAATGGGCGTTAAATAATGCTAACACTAACCGAATCCTTTACAAATAAAAATCTCGAAATAGAAAAAATCCGAGTGCTTCGAGAGCCTATTTTGAGCACTTTTCGCTCGAGATCGGACCTCGAGCGCCTCGTCGAAGTACTTCGAGCGCCTC
>OMVH01000141.1 GCA_900314365.1 uncultured Prevotella sp.
AATATGAATGTCTGTCAACCCTTACCTATATGAGAATATAAACAGCATCATTCATTATAATTTAGGGTGACGCATTGACGAAGTCGCAAAAAAAAGGCGCAAGCCCTGATGGCTGCGCCCTGAAAGTGTGATTGTCTTTTCTTTTTTCTGTCCTATGTTATTTTGCTAAGAGCGATCGTATCTCAGCATCGAGATCTTTAATCTGCACATCGCGCTTGTACACGTTGCAGTCGCGGCCGAGCAAGAAGAAGGTCGGTATGGTCTGCACGTTGTAGAGTCCCACCACTGAGCCTTGAGCACCGTCGGCATCGCGCACGCAAATCCAGGGCAGGGCAGCCGTCTGAGTCTTCCAGAAGTGCTCGTTGGGATCGAGTGAGACTTGGAAAATCTCGAATCCCTGGTTGTGGTATTTGTTGTAAATGTTGCGCAGCCACATGATGCGTTTCGCACTTCCGTCAGCACCGAAGACATGGAAGTCGAGCAGCACCACCTTTCCCTTGAGGTCGCTCAGCCGTCGGTTGACACCCTTGTTGTCGGGCAGGGTGAAGTCGACGATACCGCTGGTGTTCACCTTCGTGGCGTTCACGGCAGCCTCGGCCTGCTCGTTGCGGATGATTCTGACGTCTCTCATGCCCTGTATGGCAATGTTGTGGAGGTTGAGACAACGGTCAGACTTGGGGTACAACTGGTCCCAACTCGTGGCTACAGCCGCGTAGACCTTGATGTCCTCAGCATTGTTGCGGGGGTTGAAGAGCAGAATGCTCATGTTGTTGAACACCACTGTCTGGAAGAGCGCGAAGTAGGCGTACGACTTCATCGGTTCCTTGTAGATGTAGTTGAACTTCACGTTGTTCTTGTAGGCATAAATAACCTTTGCACAGCTGTCGTTCACCTGCTGTTCGCTCAAGTTAGGAGCCTGGCTGATGCTGTTCAGCTCGTTCTGCAGGTTGTACTGCATGGTGGCGAGCTCCTTTATCTTGGTACAGTTGTAGGAACCTTCCACCTCGTATTTCGTCGACATGGTGGGGTAGGAGGCCTTCACCGTGACAGTCTCGGTGGAGTCGATGGAGACGTTAATGATTTGTCCGGCAATACGCAGACGGTAGAATTCAGGCGATTTGCCGACCTTTCCCGAGAAGGAGAAGGCTCCGCCGTCGTCGAGCTTCACGGAGTCCAAAACTTGTGGCCCGTTGAGGCTCATGTTCTCAAAGTAGAGTACTGAGTCCTTGGCATCGGTGATGTTGCCGTTTACCTCGAATTTCTTGTTGTCACATGAGGCGATAGTCAGTACTGCGAGCACTGCAAGCAACGCTGTACGGAAGTTGGGTATCTTCATTTTTCTTTAGTATTTCTGTCTTTCTTATTTGTTGCAAAAGTAATAGAATTGCGTCAAAGCACAAAATATTAGCTCCTTAATTTGCTTTTCGCCTCGAAAAAAGCCCTTTGGCTTTACTCAACTTCCGAAGTTCGACCCATTCTGCATATACAATAGCAGGCATACAGTGTCGTTAATGAGAAAAAGAATTAAATTGTTACGAAGTCTTAGAGGGCAATCGTATCTTTTTAGTAACTTTGCAAACATTATTAGAGGATAAATGAGACATCCATTAGTTACCTTCGTGTTGTTGGGCTCCGCATGCCTGGCATTTTCTTCGTGCTTCAAGGATGAGGCGCGCAATACTGAGTGTGATGTGCTCGCCGTGTCGGTGCATCCCACCGATGCCGAAGCCGTGTTCTATCATGCCACGGACACGTTGCAGACGCTCACGTCAGCTGACAGTGTGGCTATTTTCACTGTGCGATGGAACCATAAGGGCGACTTGTCGACACTGGAACCCCACTTCGTGCTCACACCGGGGGCTACCATCGCTAAAATTGATGGCAGTGTGGATGCTGTCCACGGTGGCGTGCTGCACTATCGCACCACCTCGGAAGATGATCTCTGGCACCGTTATTATACCGTGGTTTTTAAGCCCGATATCATAACTGAGAACGACACGCTGAAATACGATTTCGAAGATTATGTCCTGGAGTCGAAGGAGCAGAAATATTACGTCTGGCTCCAGCCTCACGATGATGGCAACCTCTATCCCGACTGGGCTTCGGGCAACGGAGGCTTCCGTATGAGCATGGGCTCAGCCAAACCGGAGGCCTATCCCACGGTACCCTTGAAGGAGGGCTACGAGGGTGCTGCCGTGAAGCTTGTAACCTCGAGCACAGGAGTCTTTGGACAGATGGCTCAGAAGCCTATCGCTGCCGGCAACCTCTTCCTCGGTTCTTTCGATGCCACCTCGGCAGTGCTCGACCCCATGCATGCCACGCATTTCGGTATAGTGGTGAGTCAGCGTCCCGTCACCTTAACAGGGTACTATAAATACACTCCCGGAGCCACCTATCAGGACGAGCACGAGAAAGTCGTGCCCGGCGCTGTCGACTCGGCTGCCATCTACGCAGTGCTCTACCGCAACCACGATGATGAGACGGGGCAGCCCATATCGCTCTATGGCGACAATGTGAAAACAAGCTCTCAGGTGGTGGCAATTGCCGATATGGGCTATGTGAAGCCTGCCTCTGAGTGGACGCCCTTCAGTGTAGACTTCAAATATGCCTCTGATATCGATTGGGAACTGCTCTCAAGCCGTGGCTATAACCTTGCCGTTGTATTCTCGTCGAGCAACGAGGGTGATAAATTCCGCGGAGCCATAGGCAGCACACTGCTCATCGACAAAGTAAGGGTCATCTGCAAGAAAGAACAATAACACAACATAGATGAAGAGATTTCGCCATATCACTTTCGTAGCTTTCTGCCTTTTGCTGGCCCCGGCCTCAGTTGTTGAGGCACAGCGGTGGCTGGGCGACGCTACGCTGCGGTTCCGGGCCGGCTGGAATGTCGGGGGTACCTCGCCTGTCGGACTTCCGGCCTCCATTCGCAGTCTCAACACCTACAGGCTTCAGCCCAATCTCAGCTTTGGGCTTGTGGTAGATAAGCCGGTTGCCGGCAAATGGGGCGTGGAGACGGGACTGGTATTCGAAGGCAAAGGCATGCGCACGGATGCTACGGTGAAGAACTACCACATGGACATCATCCGTGGCGGACAGGAACTGGAAGGCCGTTTCACCGGTGGAGTGACGACGTTGGTACGTGAGTGGATGTTCACCGTCCCCGTGCAGGCAACCTATGCCCTGAGCCACAAGTTTTCGATTCATGGAGGTCCTTACTTTTCGGTACTCACCTCCCGAGGTTTTTGCGGTGCGGCTCACAACGGTTATCTGCGCGTAGGCAATCCCACCGGTGTGAAGGTGGAATTAGGCAGCGACGGGGCCACAAGTGGCAACTACGACTTCTCCGACCATATGCGCTACTTGCAGTGGGGATTAGGTGTGGGCGCTGACTGGTATGTGGGACCGCGCTTAGGCTTCTATGCGGGTCTGAACTGGGGGCTCAACGGCATCCATCACAGTGACTTTCATACCATCGAACAGACCCTTTATCCCATCTTTGGTTCTATAGGATTCACTTATAAATTCAAAAATAAAACAACATTATGAAGCATTTCTTTACCCTTGCCCTGCTGGGCTTGTTCTCCTTGGGGGTGTCGGCCACTGATTTCACCGACAACCTGAAGGTGACTGTCAATGGCACCAGCACAGAGCAGAAGGCAGTTGTGAGCGTGAGCTCAGACAACAATGTCTACACGCTTAGTTTGAAGAACTTTGTGCTATCGCTGGGCGGACAGCAGATGGGTATCGGCAATATTACTATTGCTGACCTCCAAGGTGAGCAGCG
>OMVH01000106.1 GCA_900314365.1 uncultured Prevotella sp.
CCCAAGACCAAAGCCAAGATGCGTCGCCGCTTGAAAGAGCTGACGGGTCGCAGCAATGGCATGGGCTATGCCAAGCGGAAAAAGGAACTCCGCCTCTACATAAAGGGCTGGGTGAACTACTATCACCTTGCCACTATGAAGAGACTGACCGAGGAAACCGACGAGTGGTTACGGCGACGCTTGCGTATGTGTATATGGAAGTCATGGAAGCTTCCCAAGACCCGAATCAAGAACCTCATTAAATGCGGAATAAACAAGTATAACGCACGTCGATGGGGATATGTTAAGGGCTATTGGAGAGTAGCAGGGACACCGATTATGCACATGGCTGCATCTAACGTGAACTTGCGCAAGGCTGGTTATACGTTCTTATATGACGAGTATGTCAAGTGGCTACCCTAACGAGGAACCGCCGTATGCGGAACCGCACGTACGGTGGTGTGAGAGGTCGGTAAACACGAAAGTAGGAGATAAGCACCTATGATTAGTGTTTACCTCCTACTCGATTGTATTAGTGCTGGTTGGTTCCAGAAGTTGTACTGTGGAGGCAGGTAGTTGGTTGTTGTTGACATAATAGGATGGTAGAAGGCTTCTTGGTGTCTAAGTTCAATGGCGGCCGTTGACAAAGGGCAAAAGAAAACCGCCTGGAACCGAGGTTCCAAGCGGCGTTTCTCTCATTTTTCAGTTCGAGCTAATTACTTAGCAACAGAGTCAGTAGCAGTTGTGGTGCTGTCGCCCTGCTGGAGGCTGTCGCTCTGTACGCTGTCGTTCTGAGCAACAGAGTCGCTGTCGTTAGAAGTTGCCTGAGCAGTCTTGTTGCCACATGATGCGAAAGAGATAGCTGCAATAGCTACGAACATTAAAACTAATTTCTTCATTTTCTTTGCTTTTTAAATCTGTAAAACAATCATTTGTTTATTAAAACACTGCAAAGGTAAGTCTTTTTTCGATACGTTGATAACTTTTTCCCGATTTTTTTTAGCCCTGTTTGTAACATTTTTGTAAGTCATAGATTATCATGGCTTTGCAGTTGCTTAATAAAAGTTAAAGACTTTCTGCGACCGTATGTTCAACCGTCAATAGTTGGATTTTGTGCTTGTTTCTCTTTCAGAGCAAAGCTTTGTTTGCGCTCACAGAGTTAGTCTTGCGATGGTCGATTGTTTAAAAAAGCCGTAGAATTTCTTTGTCATTCTTTCGGTTTACACTAACTTTGTACTTCGTTATCCAAGGGCATACCTTATTATATATAGGAATGTTCTTTTGGATGACGTTCTCAAGCATAGTCCTGCTAAGACAACGATCAATGATTGATACAAGCGTATTCCAAGGAAAGAAAGCGGCTTTTTATACTTTAGGCTGCAAGTTGAACTTCTCTGAGACCTCCACTTTTGCGAAGCTGCTCCAGGAGATGGGCGTGGTGACAGCCGCTGAGGGTGAGCATGCCGACATCTGTCTCATCAACACCTGTTCGGTTACTGATGTGGCCGACCGTAAGTGCCGTCAGGCTATCCGTCGCATGGTGAGAGAGAATCCCGGCGCTTTTGTTGTCGTCACAGGTTGCTACGCACAGCTCGAACCCCAACAGGTGAGTCGCATTGAAGGTGTCGACCTGGTGTTGGGCAGCAATGAGAAGGCTTCGCTCATCCAGCGGCTTTCGGATGTTTTCGTCACAAAAGAGAGCCTGAATGGACAGGGAAGGACCAGGAGTCTTCATGAATTCCACACGGTCAAAACCAAGGATATTCACACTTTTCAGCCCTCCTGTTCGAGAGGTAACCGTACCCGTTATTTCCTCAAGGTGCAGGATGGCTGCAACTATTTCTGCACCTACTGTACCATTCCCTACGCAAGAGGCTTCTCGCGCAATCCCTCCATTGCGTCGCTTGTGGCCCAGGCTGAGCAGGCAGCATCCGAGGGCGGTAAGGAGATTGTCCTCACGGGTGTCAATATAGGCGACTTTGGAGAAAGCACCCATGAGCGTTTCCTCGACCTCGTAAAAGCGCTCGACGGAGTTGAGGGTATCAGGCGTTACCGCATCAGCAGTCTGGAGCCCGACCTTCTCAGTGACGAGCTCATTGATTACTGTGCCCATTCCCGTGCTTTCATGCCCCATTTCCATATTCCCCTTCAGAGCGGTTCCGATGAGGTTCTGCGACTGATGCATCGCCGCTATGATTCGGCGCTCTTTGCTCACAAAGTGAAGCTCATCAAAGAGAAGATGCCCGATGCCTTTATTGGTGTCGACGTTATGGTGGGCTGCAGAGGCGAGCGTCCTGAGCTGTTCGATGAGTGTTACCGTTTCATTGACAGTCTCGATGTCACGCAGCTCCACGTCTTCCCCTATTCCGAGCGACCAGGAACAAGTGCGCTTGCCATTCCTTATGTTGTCGATGAACAGGAGAAGCATCGTCGTTGCCACAAGCTGTTGGCGCTGAGCGACAGGAAGACGCACGACTTCTATGCCCGACATATAGGTCAGGAGGCCGACGTGCTCTTTGAGAAGGCAGCCCGCGGCAAGGCTATGCATGGCTTTACGCCCAATTACATCCGCGTGGAGTTGCCGGCGAGCGAAGCCAGAGAGGAGTTTGACAACGAAGTGCTGCATGTGCGGCTTGGCAGTTTCAATGCCGATGGCACGGCGCTCAAGGCTATTCTTGAAGATACTGTGGCTGAACAATAAACCTATAATGTCCTATGACCAACGAAAAGCTTACGGCAGGCAGTCATCGCCTGGCTATTGTCATCCTCAACTGGAACGGCAAGGCCATGATGCAAGAGTATCTGCCTTCTGTCATCAATAATTCCTCTGCTGAGGCTGATATCTATGTTGCTGACAACGCCTCCTCAGACGACTCTATTGCAATGTTAGAGCACCACTTCCCACAGGTGCGGCTCATCCGGCTCGACAAGAACTATGGATTTGCCGAAGGCTATAACCGTGCTCTGCGGCAGATTGAAGCTGAATACTATCTGCTTCTTAACTCCGATGTACGTGTGCCTCAGAACTGGATTTCGCCTTTGCTCGCCTTCATGGACGCCCATCCTGAAGCAGCGGCATGTCAGCCCAAGATGCTCTCCATCCACCACCCCGAGAGCTTCGAATATGCAGGAGCCAGCGGCGGATTTCTCGACCGTTTGGGCTATCCCTTCTGTCGGGGCCGCATCTTCACCACGGTGGAAGAGGATAAGGGTCAGTACGATAACATTGTCGAAGTGGGCTGGGCTTCAGGGGCTTGTCTGTTGATACGCGCTGCTGACTATTGGCAGGCTGGCGGACTTGACGGCCGATTCTTCGCTCATTGTGAGGAAATAGACCTCTGCTGGAGGCTCCGCACGATGGGCCGGAAGGTATTCTGTGTTCCTGATAGTCATGTCTATCACCTTGGTGGAGGTACGCTGCCCAAAGGTAACTCCAGAAAGACCTTCCTCAACTTCCGGAATAATCTCACTATGATTTACAAGAATATGTCCGATGACCGCCTTCGAAGCGTAATGCGCCTACGTTGGGCGCTCGACTGGTTGGCCGCTTTCGAGATGCTTATTCTTGGCCGCAATGTGGGCGACTTCGTAGCTGTCTACAAGGGAAGAAAGGCATTCCACCAATGGAAGCATGATTTCGACGCTGACCGTAAACGCATTCAGGACCATCGTGTAACCTCTGATGAAAACATTCTGAAGCCTTACTCCATTTTGTGGCAATACTATTTGAAAAGGAAAAAATGTTTTTCAACTATTTAAACATCCTGGTCACATACAAAAGATTTATTTAATTTTTTTAGCTTAAAATTTGGACTTTGAAATATAAATTAGTACTTTTGCAGTTGTATAAATGATATTAGGGCTACTTTGAACAAGGCATATTACATTCTGTTTCTATTGGCTGCTCTTTTGGCTGGCTGTTCCTTCAGGTTGAAGCCAACCGAAGAAAACGAGGGTAACCGTGTGGAAGTGAAGCGCTACGACCGTTTGCAGGCACGCTACCTCACCACGGGCGACTTCTCTGCGCTCCAACAGATGAACACCAATTACCCAATGGAGACACGTACGCTCGTGGAGGATGTGCTTCAGTTGGGCGAGGTGAACGACCCTGAAATCAACACCACTTTCCTCAATTTCTATCAGGACACGCTTCTGCAGACCGTTATCGTGGATGTGGAGTCGCAGTATGCTGACATGGATGACATCAATGAACAGCTCAGTAAGGCTTTTGAGCATCTTTGCAGGATGCTCCCCAACACGGAGATTCCGGTCATCTATTCTCAGATTGGAGCCTTTGATCAGAGCATCGTCATTGGCGACAAGGCCATTGGTATCTGCCTTGACAAGTACCTGGGGGTTAATTATCCTGCTTACAAAAAATTCTATTCCGTGCAGCAACGTGCCTCAATGCAGCGCCGCAATATCGTTCCCGATTGTCTGAACTTCTACCTTGTCAGTCTTTATCCGATGGAGAATTATGACACGCGCAGTCAGCGTGAGAAGGATCTGCACATGGGGAAAATCATGTGGACTGTTAATAGGGTACTGGGAAAAGAGTTCTTCAAGGGGCCCTTTGTCAACGAGATTCATGGTTACATGCGAAAGCATCCCGGTGTGACAGTGAGGCAGTTGCTTGGGAACGACGATTATAGCGTCTTCAAGTAATCGATAAATCCTGTTTCTTAAAGTATTCAAGTTTCACAGTACTACCTAGCTTCCTGTGTTGGGGTGAATTTGTGATTTTGATTTATTTTTTTTGGAGAGGAAGAGGTTAAAA
>OMVH01000036.1 GCA_900314365.1 uncultured Prevotella sp.
TCTTCGAGTTATAGTTATAACGCCTTTGCTACGCCAAAATAAACGTCGAAAAGGATTGACCTGCAAAGGGATATTTACTTCCGAAACTTGAGTAGACATGAGAGCATATCATCCCTTTGGCTTTTAGGTCTAAGGGATGATATCTCCTATGATTTCTCGGTTTGCCTTTACTTATTTGCAAACAGTACAAAGAACATCACCCCTTCGACGATGTTCCCATCTATTTTTAGATGGCATTTCCCCAAATATCCAGCCAACCACCCGAAGCACGAATAACGGAACCTCGCGCTTTCGTTCGCATTTGTCTTCATATTTGTTCGCCGAATAGAAAATAATGTTTAACTTTGCAAGCAAAACAGTGCCATAGCCCCTTTGTTTTCGGGATGACACTGCACACCTTTTATTGCACAGTTATGAAAGTGATGAAGTTTGGCGGAACGTCTGTAGGTTCCGTAAAGAGCGTCCTGAGCCTCAAGCGCATCGTAGAGAAAGAGGCTTCCAAACAACCCATTGTCGTGGTGGTGAGTGCACTCGGTGGCATCACCGACCAGCTACTCTCCACGGCACGTATGGCCCTAAAGGGCGACGACCGCTGGCGCACGGAGTTCGACGCCATGATGGAGCGCCACCACAGAATGATTGACGAGGTCATCGACGACAATGCCGACCGTGAGACCTTATTTAACACTGTCGACGCACTCTTCGAACAACTGCGTTCCATCTACTTCGGGGTCTTCCTCGTTCACGACCTAAGCCGCAAGACGCAGGATGCCATTGTGAGCTACGGAGAACGGCTCAGCTCCCACATCGTGGCCACACTCGTCAAAGGCTCCAAATGGATGGACTCTCGCGACTTCATCAAGACCGAATACCGCAACGGCAAACACGTGCTGGACTCGGAACTTACCTACCGGCTCGTGCGCGAAGCCTTCGCTAAGCTGCCTCGCATCACGCTCGTGCCGGGCTTCATCAGCCAGGACAAGGACACCGGCGAGACCGCCAACCTCGGACGTGGCGGCAGCGACTACACAGCTTCCATCATTGCAGCTGCCCTCAACGCGAACATTCTTGAAATCTGGACCGACGTCGACGGCTTCATGACTGCCGACCCAAAAGTCATCAAGACAGCTTACACCATCCGTGAGCTCAGTTACATCGAAGCTATGGAGCTCTGTAACTTCGGTGCCAAAGTCATCTATCCGCCAACCATCTACCCCGTTTGTATCAAGCACATCCCCATCAGGGTGAAGAACACCTTCAACCCCAAGGGCGAAGGTACCATCATCAAGGACAAGATTGAAGACGACAACAAGCCCATTAAAGGTATCTCCAGCATCAGTGGAACGACGCTCATTACGGTATCCGGGCTCTCCATGGTGGGTGTCATAGGCGTGAACCGCCGCATCTTCACCTCGCTGGCCGACAAGGGTATCAGTGTCTTCCTCGTTTCTCAAGCCTCATCGGAAAACTCAACTTCTATTGGTGTGCGCGATGAGGATACGCGGCAGGCCGTCGACGTGCTCAACGAAGAATTCGCCAACGAGATTGACGACGGGCGCATGTTCCCCATGCATGCCGAAAGCGGTCTCGCCACCATAGCCATCGTGGGAGAGAATATGAAGCACACACCGGGCATTGCCGGAAAGCTCTTCGGGACACTCGGACGAAGCGGTATCAGCGTCATCGCCTGTGCCCAAGGCGCCAGCGAAACAAATATCTCGTTTGTCGTAGACTCCAAATATCTGCGCAAATCACTCAATGTCATCCACGACTCATTCTTCCTCTCTGAATACAAAGTACTCAATCTCTTCGTCTGCGGTGTGGGCACAGTGGGTGGAAAGCTATTGGAGCAAATACGCGCACAGTACGAGGAGCTCAAGGAACGCAACAGGCTGAAGCTGAATGTCGTTGGCATAGCCAGCTCGAAGAATGCAATCTACGACCGCGACGGCCTCAGCCTCGAAGGCTACAAGGAACGGCTCAAGGCCTCGGAGCCGAGTTCACCCGAGAAACTGCTCAGCAGTATCTTGCACATGAACATCTTCAACAGCGTGTTCGTGGACTGTACGGCCAGCTCCGACATTGCAGCCCTCTACCCCACCCTGCTTGAACATAACGTCAATGTGGTGGCGGCCAATAAGATAGCTGCTTCATCAGACTACTCCTTCTACGCCCGACTGAAGAGCACAGCACTGAGCCGGGGTGTGAAGTTCCTCTTCGAGACCAACGTGGGAGCCGGACTGCCCATAATAGGCACCATCAACGACTTACGCAACTCCGGCGACCGCATCCTCAAGATTGAAGCTGTGCTCAGTGGCACACTTAACTTCATCTTCAATGAACTGTCGGCAGACGTGCCTTTCTCCGAGGCTGTAAGGCGGGCCAAAGAGAAGGGTTACAGTGAACCCGACCCACGAATAGACCTCAGCGGAACCGACGTCGTGCGCAAGCTTGTCATCCTTACGCGCGAGGCTGGCTACAAGGTGAACCAGGACGATGTTGAAAAGCATCTCTTCATTCCCGATGGTCTCTTCAAAGGGTCTATTGACGAATTCTGGAAGCATCTGCCCGAGGTTGACGCAGGCTTCGAGGACCGTCGTAAGAAGTTGGAGAGCGAGGGAAAACGATGGCGCTTTGTGGCCACAATGGAACTGGGACACACAGAGGTGGCTTTGAAAGCTGTCAACAGCGACTCTCCATTCTACGATCTCGAAGGCAGCAACAATGTCATCCTGCTCACCACCGAGCGCTACCGCAAATATCCCATGCAGATTCAAGGCTACGGTGCCGGGGCCAGTGTCACGGCTGCCGGAGTCTTTGCCAACGTGATGAGCATCGCCAACATCTGAGCCAGTCTGCCAGGGACTATCACAAGGTCTCGAACAGTGCATTAGACAAAAGGAGGTTAAGGATGAAACATATTATTATTTTAGGCGACGGCATGGCCGACCACCCCATTGCACGCCTCGGCGGAAAGACTCCGCTTGAGTATGCCCCAACACCTTTCATGGACTTGCTCGCACGAGAGGGACGCACTGGGCGGCTCAACACCATCCCCGAGGGTTTCCTACCTGGGTCGGAAGTGGCCAATACGGCAATCTTGGGCTATGATCTCAATAAGGTCTACGAGGGAAGAGGCCCTTTAGAAGCCGCTTCGATCGGTTACGAGATGGAAGCCGACGATCTGGCTCTGCGCTGCAATATCATCGGGCTTGAAGAAGGACTCATTAAGAATCATCACGGAGGCCACCTCACAACAGCTGAGGGCGCAATGCTCATAAACTTCTTAGAAAACAAGTTGGGGTCCGATCGCGTGAGGTTCATTCCCGGCATTCA
This sequence comes from uncultured Prevotella sp., assembly GCA_900314365.1. GTDB lineage: Bacteria > Bacteroidota > Bacteroidia > Bacteroidales > Bacteroidaceae > Prevotella. The sequence continues at coordinate 3,337 of OMVH01000036.1, forward strand.
ATACCGCCATCTGCTTATCATCAAAGGTGGCAATAAGCACATAGTCTGTGCGCCGCCTCACGACCACCCAAACGAAGCATGGCGACAACTACTTGTGAAGCCTGAAACTGCCAGGGCTGATTCAGGAGAAGACGACGCAGGAAGGATGACAGCTCAAGAGACAGCCGACCTTCTCAATGAGCTCATCCTTAAGTCGCAGGCCTTACTGCAGGCACATCCTTTCAACAAGGAAAGAAAAGAGAAGGCCAACAGTATCTGGCCTTGGGGCGGAGGTTACCGGCCGAAGATGAAACGCCTCCAAGAAATGTACCCTCAAATCAAGTCGGGCTCGTGCATCTCTGCTGTCGACCTTATCCGCGGTATCGGACATTATGCCGGTCTCAACGTCATTAAAGTGGAAGGAGCCACGGGACTTGCCGATACCAACTATGAAGGGAAGGCGGCCGCCGCCATTGAAGCCCTGCAAAAGCAAGACTTCGTCTACTTGCACATAGAAGCCAGCGACGAGGCGGGGCACGACGGTGACCTCGATCTGAAACTACAAACAATAGAAAATCTCGACAGCCGCATCGTGGGGCCTATATATAAAGAGGTAAGGGACTGGGACGAACCGGTGTGCATCGCTGTCCTTCCCGATCATCCCACCCCTGTGGAGGTGAGGACTCATCTGAAGGAGCCTGTACCTTTTCTTATTTGGCATAGAGGTATCGAGCCAGATTCAGTGAAAGCCTACAGCGAGGCTGACTGCGTAAGAGGAAGCTACGGAATGCTCCGTCTGGCCGAGTTCATGAACGAATTAATGAAGACATAGAAGATATGAGATACTACAGCACAAACGACCCTAATACAACGGTCACTCTTCGTGAAGCTGTCGTAAGAGGACTGGCCCCGGACCGGGGACTTTATATGCCCAACAGCATCAAGAGGCTCGGACAAGAATTCTTCAATGAAATTCACGCACTCTCATTTCAGCAAATAGCCGACGAAGTAGCTATGGCTTTCTTTGGTGAGGACTTGCCAGAGACCGACATACGGAGGATAACAGAAGACACGCTCAATTTTGACATCCCCCTTGTTGAGGTGAGTCCTGGCATCTACAGTCTGGAACTGTTCCATGGTCCGACCCTCGCCTTCAAGGACATTGGGGCCCGCTTCATGGCCCGGCTGCTTGAGTATTTCATTGCTCACGAAGAAGAGAAAACTCATAAGGGTGAGAGTGTAGTTAACGTTCTCGTGGCCACCAGTGGCGACACGGGTTCGGCCGTAGCGAATGGCTTTTTAGGTGTGAATGGCATCCATGTTTACGTACTCTATCCTAAAGGCAAGGTGAGTCCCATTCAGGAAAGCCAGTTCACAACTCTGGGACATAATATTACGGCTGTAGAGGTGGATGGTGTCTTCGATGACTGTCAGCGTCTCGTCAAGCAAGCTTTCATGGACGCTGAACTTCGTAACCACCTAGTAATGACATCAGCCAACTCTATCAACGTTGCCCGTTTTCTGCCTCAGGCATTCTATTACTTTTATGCCTATGCCCAGCTGCGCGCCTTCCAACTCTCTGGAAAGGCTCCAGAAGGTGAGCCCGTAATAAGTGTGCCCAGTGGAAACTTCGGTAATCTGACGGCCGGACTCATCGCACACCGCATGGGACTGCCGGTAAAGTATTTTGTGGCTGCCAATAATGCTAATGACGTTTTCTTGAAATACCTTCTTACAGGAACATATTGTCCACAGCCCACACGGCAGACATTAGCCAACGCCATGGACGTGGGAGCTCCAAGCAACTTCGCGAGAATTCTCGACCTTTATGCTAATTCGCTTGAAGCTATACGCAACGACATCAGGGGCGATGCGTTTACGGATGAAGCTATCAAGGATATCATACGTGATTGTTATCACCACACAGGGTATATTCTCGATCCCCACGGAGCCTGTGCCTATGAGGCGCTGCGACGACATCTGAAACGCAACGAACCAGGCATTTTCCTTGAGACAGCACATCCGGCCAAATTCAAGGAGAAAGTCGATGACATTCTTGATACCGACATACCCATTCCGCAGAGGCTGTCGGCATTCATGAAAGGACAAAAGAAGACTGTGGCGATGTCGAAACACTTCCCCGACTTCAAGGAATACCTTTTGCAAAGCAGCGGCGAATAAGCCCTGTGACGTTTTTTGAAGGAAAACTTTGGTGAACGGCAAAAACTTCGTATATTTGCGCCAACAAAATAAATCACGAACTGCTAAATGGTCTACGTTGACATTTCCAAAGAAACACGCCCGCTGAGTTTCTACTTGGCTATGGAAGAGTATGTCGCAAGGTGCAAACCTGCCGACAAGGAATACTTCTTCATGTGGCAAGTGGAGCCAAGCGTCATCTTTGGTCGCAATCAACTTATTGAGAACGAAGTGAATATCCCATATTGCCGGAGCCACGGCATACGGACTTTCCGAAGAAAGAGTGGCGGAGGCTGTGTGTATGCCGATATGAGCAACGTCATGTTCGCCTATATAACACCGGATGAGAATGTCAGCCTCACGTTTACAAAATATATCAATCTCGTAGTAGACACACTTCGACTGTTGGGTGTTCCTGCAGAAGCCAGTGGAAGAAACGACGTAATGATAGAAGGGCGGAAGGTCTCAGGCAATGCTTTCTACCATATTCCCGGACGCAGCATTGTGCATGGCACCATGCTCTACGACACAAACATGCAGAATATGGTGGCTGCCATCACGCCAAGCGACGAGAAACTCGTCAGTAAAGGAGTAAAGAGTGTTAGGCAACATATCGCTCTGCTGAAGGACTACATTGATCTTTCGCTTGAGGAATTCAAAGATTTCGTCAGGCATCACCTCTGTGATGAAGAGATTTTGCTTGACGAGGCTGACATAGCAAAAATCCGTGACATCGAACGAGAGTACCTAACTGATGACTTCATCTATGGCAATAATCCACGATATTCCGTAGTAAACAAAAAGCGCATAGAGGGAGTTGGCGACATGGAGGCTCGCATAGAACTCAAGAATGGCATTATGAAGGATGTCAACATCATGGGCGACTTCTTCCTTTTAGGCGACATAGACAACCGAATACTCCACCCGCTGCGCAACCTACCTTACAACCGTGAAGCCATAGAGGCTGCACTGCCCGCAAGAGTAGACGACATTATTATGAACCTGAGCAAAAAAGCATTATTGGAACTTTTACTAAAAAACTAAACCAACATATGGAAGCAAACAAAAGAACTTGTCTTTATGACAAACATGTGGCACTGGGAGCTCTGATGCAACCTTTCGGAGGCTTTGACATGCCCATACAGTACTCGTCCATCATCGAGGAACACAATGCAGTAAGGCATCATTGTGGTGTGTTTGATGTTTCTCATATGGGAGAGATTATCGTAACCGGTCCGGATGCAGAGCGATTTATCAATCACATCTTTACAAACGATGTTAGGGGCCTTGCAACCGGCAAAGTTATTTATGGCATGATGTGCTATCCTGACGGCGGCACGGTGGACGATACCTGCATATGCAAGATGGGTGAGAACAACTTCTTCATGACAGTGAATGCCGCCAATATCGATAAGGACGACGAATGGATACGAAGCAATGCCAAGGACTTTGACGTGAATATCAACAACCAAAGTGACTATTACGGCCAGCTGGCTGTACAGGGACCAGAGGCTGAAAGCGTAATGGAGGAAGTCCTTGGACTTCCTTGCAAGGAACTCAATTTCTATGAGGTGAAAACCTATAAAACAGCGGGCGAAACCATCGTTATCTCGCGTACTGGCTATACAGGCGAGGACGGATTTGAGTTCTATGGTTCACATGAGTTCATCCGGTCTTCTTGGGACAAGCTCATGGCTAGTGGCAGATGCAAGCCTTGTGGACTTGGCTGCCGGGACACCCTGCGCTTCGAAGTAGGGCTGCCGCTCTATGGTGACGAACTCTCGAAGGACATCAGCCCGGTCATGGCCGGTTTAAGTATGTTCTGCAAACTCGACAAGCCTGAATTCATCGGCAAAGAAGCTCTCGTTAAGCAGAAGACTGAAGGAGTGAGCAAGCGCCTGAGAGGCATAGAGCTCACTTCGCATGCCGTACCCCGTCATGGATACAAAGTGCTCAAGGATGGTATGGAAGTCGGCGAAGTCACTACGGGCTACAGACTGATAAGTGTTGACAAGAGTTGCGCTGTAGCACTTGTCGACGCATCGTTAAAACTGGGAGACACGGTGGATGTACAAATACGCAAGAAAACCTTCCCCGCCGTCATAGTGAAAAAGAAGTTCTACGACAAACATTACAAGAAATAACAACAACTCTCCGGTGATGACTCCTTATGAGCCCACCGGCCTAATATTATGATTATATGGCAAAGGTTATCGATGGACTCTACTATACAGAGTCACATGAATTCGTGAAAGTAGAAGGCGATTACGGCTATGTAGGAATCACCGACTTCGCCCAGCATGAGTTGGGAAATGTCGTGTATGTTGACATGCCCGACGTGGATGACGATGTTACAGCAGGCGAAGAATTCGGCGCTGTGGAAAGTGTGAAAGCTGCTTCCGACCTCAATTCACCAGTGAGCGGAACTGTGGTAGAAGTCAATGACAAGCTTGAGGATCATCCTGAAGACATCAACAAAGATGCATTCTCCAACTGGATTATCAAAGTGAAGCTTTCCGACAAAAGTGAGCTCGACTCTCTGATGGATGCGAAAGCCTACGAGGAGTTCTGCAAGAAATAGTTCTGTAAAGACAGGGCTTTTCCTCTCTTTGCACAAGAAAACGCTAATGACAGATGAGGGGGCGGGCAGGTTAACAATATTCTCCTGTCTACCTCTTCTTATTTAGGCAAAAGGGGGAACACCCGAGACCTTTATGACTGGATAATCAAGAAAACTAAATGGCATACAAATATTTTCCACATACACAGGACGACATCGATGCGATGCTGTCCAAGATTGGCGTAACTTCGCTTGACGAACTTTATGCCGAATTGCCGTCGAGTGTCAGACTGACAAGAGACTACGATTTGCCTGAAGCAATGAGTGAGATTGAGCTCCGCAAGTTCTTCAATGCACTCGGTAAGAAAAACAAGCAGCTTATTTGCTTTGCCGGAGCCGGTGTTTACGACCATTATACACCAGCCGCCATCCCACAACTCGTTGAACGCTCAGAATTCCTGACCAGTTACACCCCTTATCAGGCCGAAATTTCACAGGGCACCCTTCACTACATCTTTGAATATCAAAGCATGATGACCGAACTTACCGGTATGGAGGTGTCAAATGCATCCATGTATGACGGGACGACAGCTACTGCCGAGGCTATGCTCATGGCAAATGCAGCAAGCAAGAAGGCACACACGGTACTTGTCTCTGACACATTGGACAAGAAAACTCTGGCTGTTGTGAAAACCTATGCCCATTTCCACGGTGTAGAGATAGAAATGGTTGGTGCTGAGAACGGAGCTACCAACAAGGAGGAGCTGCACGACAGACTTGCTGCAGGTGGTGTTGCCGGTGTCATCATGCAGCAACCCAACCGGTTCGGTATCATTGAGGATTTTACTGGCGTAGCAGAGGATTGCCACGCAAACAAAGCACTCTTCATACTCAATAGTATTCCTGCCGACCTTGCCCTGCTCAAGACACCGGGCGAATGGGGGGCAGACATCGCTGTGGGCGACGGACAGAGCCTCGGCCTCCCAATGAATTTCGGTGGGCCCTATGTGGGCTACATGTGCTGCACGGAGAAGCTAATGCGCAAGATGCCAGGGAGAATCGTTGGTAAAACCGTTGATGAAACGGGACAACGCGTTTTCGTCCTCACGCTTCAAGCACGTGAGCAGCACATCCGCAGACAGAAAGCTACCTCTAACATATGCTCCAATGAAAGTTTGATGGCACTTTGGGTAACCATTTATATGAGCCTGATGGGACGGCAGGGACTGAAGGAAGCCGCCCAACTCTCCTACGATGGCGCACATTATCTCTGTGCGAAGCTTTGCCTGGGCGGACACTTCCATTTGCTTTACCAGAAACCTTTCTTTAATGAGTTCACCCTGCACTATGACGGAGATGTTGATGCACTCTTGCACAAGCTGGAGAATCATGGTATTTTAGGAGGAGTGAAACTCGACGACCACGTCATTATGATGGCAGTCACAGAAAGACGTACTAAAGAAGAAGTTGACCATTTAATAGCACTTTGCAATGAATAACAAACTATACGGCAACCTTATATTCGAACTGTCCCACAAAGGACGTGTGGGCTACAGTCTGCCGAAAAACAAGTTCGGGCATCATGAGCTACCGACAATAGCTCGCAGAAGTGTGGATGCCGCCCTTCCCGAATGCGACGAGATGACCGTTGTAAGACACTATACGAACCTCAGCGAAAATAACTTTGGAGTGGATAATGGCTTCTATCCGTTGGGCTCATGCACAATGAAATACAATCCTCCTATTAACGAGGAGATGGCCAACCACCACGATTTCACCGACCTTCACCCTTTACAGCCCGAGGATTCCGTGCAAGGCGCGCTTGAGGCGGAGTACATGCTTCAAAGGATGCTCTCTGAAATTACGGGCTTGAGCGACTTCACGCTCAATCCCTGCGCCGGTGCTCACGGCGAGTTGACGGGACTGATGATTATCCGCAGCTACCATCAAAGCCGAAACGACAACAAACGTCTGAAGGTGATCGTACCCGACTCAGCACATGGAACAAATCCTGCTTCGGCTGCTGTCTGCGGCCTTGAGGTTGTAGAGGTTAAAAGTACGGCTGACGGTCTTGTTGACGTGGAGGATCTAAAGCCGCTCCTTGGCGACGACGTAGCCGCCATGATGATGACCAATCCCAATACACTCGGACTTTTCGAAAAGGAAATTCCAGAGATAGCCAAACTCGTCCACAACTGCGGTGCACTGATGTATTACGACGGTGCAAACCTCAACCCATTGTTGGGTAAAGCCCGTCCTGGCGACATGGGCTTCGACGTACTCCATCTGAACCTACACAAAACATTCTCTACGCCTCATGGTGGTGGCGGACCTGGCGACGGCCCCGTCGGTGTAAGAACAGGGCTGGAGCAATTCCTGCCACGTCCTCATGTCGTCAAGGATAATGACGGACACTTCAGCATCATTCGCGACCGACAGCTCGACAACCTCGACGTTCCTACTTCAGTGGGAGCCTTCCTCGGTAATTTCGCTGTGGTCATGCGTGCTTTGTGCTATATCCTCACACTTGGGAAAGAGAACATCGGCATGGTTGGCCCATTGGCAACACTGAATGCCAACTACATCAAGGAGAGTCTGAAAGACGATTATGAACTGCCCATAGAGGGTCTATGCAAACACGAGTTTGTGTTCAACGGACTAAAGGATAAGTCTACAGGAGTCACCACTATGGATGTAGCAAAACGACTGCTCGACTTCGGTTATCATGCTCCCACCATCTATTTCCCGCTTCTTTTCCATGAGGCGATGATGATTGAGCCTACTGAAAATGAGAGCAAAGATACCATCGACGGTTTTATCAAAGTGATGCACCAGATAGCGCGCGAGGCTCGGGAGACACCTGATATGGTGAAAACTGCACCGCACAACACACCAGTGAAGCGCGTTGACGACGTGCTCGCTGCCAAGCATCCCATAACAACTTACCGACAGCTCATCAATGACAACAACTGACCTTATCATTATTGGAGCCGGTCCGGGCGGCTACCATGCCGCAGCCTATGCCGCAAAGAAGGGACTTGGTGTCATCATCTTTGAGGCTGCACAGGCCGGTGGTACTTGCCTGAACTGTGGATGCATTCCCACGAAGACCTACTGCCATGTAGCCGATGTCATCACAGAGGCTAAGGAAGCAGGGGTCTTCGGAATCAATTCACTGAATTTTGACTTCGACTTCCCAACGCTTCACCAACATAAGAATGAAGTGGTAGCCCAACTCCGACAAGGCGTTGAGAGTCTGATGAAAATGCCAGGCATCACATTTGTCGAAGGCAGAGCTTCATTTGTCGACAGCCACACCGTTATCTGCAATGGTGAGCAATACCGAGCAGCCAATATCATTGTCGCCACAGGTTCGGGACCGAAGATGCCCCCCATCGAGGGCATTGCCGACCCCACAGTAGTCGACTCAACCGGTCTCTTGTCCATGCCCACTCTGCCCCGGAAGCTCATCATTGTTGGAGCAGGTGTCATTGGAATGGAGCTTGCATCGGCTTTTAGTACTTTTGGAACAGAAGTCACCGTCGTGGAATTTCTCAAGGAATGTTTGCCTACCATCGACGCAGAAATAGCCAAGAGGCTGCGCCGTCAGATGGAGAAGCGTGGCGTGAAATTCTATCTCCAGTCGGGAGTGAAAGCCATAAGCAATGGACAAGTGACCTTTGAACAAAAGGGTAAGGAAAGCTCAGTCTGTGGAGATGTCGTACTTGTTGCGACAGGAAGAACTGCCAACACTTCCGGACTGAACCTTGAAGGAGCTGGTGTGAACTGTGATCGAAAGGGCATTATTGTCGATGACAACATGCTAACAAACCAGCCTCATATCTATGCCATTGGAGATGTCAACGGCAGACAGATGCTGGCCCACGCTGCTGAGTTCCAGGCCCGGAGGGCCGTTAATCACATTCTGGGCATTGCTGACAACATCGACCTCAACATTATGCCTGCTGCCGTCTTCACTCATCCGGAAGTGGCCGGCGTTGGACTAACGGAAGAGCAGTGTAAGGCTCAGGGGCTGAATGTCAAAAGCCAGAAATCGCTCTACCGTGCTAACGGGAAGGCAGTAAGCATGAATGCTTCCGACGGTCTGCTGAAACTCATAGTGCGAGCTGATGACCCACGGTTGCCTCTTGTGGGCTGCCATGTCGTGGGTGCCCATGCTGCTGATATTGTGCAAGAGGCTACGGCTGTAATGAACTCATCGGAACCTTATGCCACAAAGTTGCGAGACATCATCCACATCCACCCTACCCTTTCAGAAATTCTTCTTGACGCAGCCTCTTTGGTAGAAGCGTAGGAGAACCTTCAAATCAGACATCTATAAAACGAACGGGGACTGCTTTCTGAAATTCAGTGTAAAGCACTCCTCGTTCGTTTTTTATGCAGCTTCGTAAAGTTTTCTTGGCCATCACTGCGCTGCTACAGTCTTGCACAATAAGCCCTCTACTCAAATAGACAGAGAACCGAATTATTGTCAGTTCAGAACCGAGTCATAAACTCCACGACTATCTTGTCACGCTCCGATGTCTTTTCCACGACGCCCTCACCATAGAAGTACTTCTCATAGTTGATTCTAATGTCCGAGATGAAAGGCTTGGCGAAACTCAGTGTCACTCCGCCCGTGATGCGCGACCGCTTATGGTCGTTGACAATAAGGCTTCCCTTATCATTCTCTCCACCGTCAAGATAGCGCAGCCCGTCACTATGGTCGCTCATATAATCATAGCGCACAAGCGGAGATACCTTACTGAACATACACCGACGCAACGGAATGTCGTAACTGACAAAACCATCAAAAGCATGAACAGGATGGAAAGCATCGTCGGCATAATGCTTATAGAGATACTCGGCCTCTGCTATGAAGCCCTTGTCATGATAGGTAAGACCGGCATCGTACATCATGATGTTCACATCCGAAGGTCTCACTTTCTGCATACTCGCCTCAATGTCAAGTCCTATGGGAAGCATCATGACAGCCTTCGAGGAGAAGTTTACATTACTCGTCCAAAAGTCTTTCTGGTTGGTCAGTCCTGAGCCATTGAAGAGTCCGGCCCTTACCACAATGGGAAATCCAGGATGAAAGGTGTAACCCACTTCTGCTCCGACATCACGCACATTGCCCACCTGTTTTGCAATGAAACTACGATTGGCGAAGTATTGCTGATGAGGTGAGCGATGGGCATCAATAGTGAAAGGCACCCTCTCCTGTCCGATGGTGAACTGAAAATTACGCCACGGCTGTATGCGCGTGTAGGCATCAAGCATCTTTATTTTGCCTTCATCGCAAAGGTCAATCTCAGCCTTATAGCTGACGATAGGCGTCACCTTTCCTTCGATGCTCACCCTCGCAGTTCTCACCTCGAAACGGCCTTTTCCCTCGTCAGTCTGGTATTCATACTTCCCACGCAGCGTACCATGTACCTGCATGGTAGAATTCCATTGCTGGGCTGTCACACACAAAGGCATGCACAACATGCATCCCAAAGCAAAGCTTAGTCTGCTCATTCTTAGTTACGTAGTTTTGATTCAGCGGCAAAGCTATAATAGAAGTGTTTCATTCCCGCAACAATCGTGTTACATTGTTGTTACTGCTCCGTTTTGTAACAGAATCTTAATATAGATTTAATACCTATATCATTGAAGTGTCGAAATATATGTTGTACTTTTGCAAAGTAAATACGTTATTAAGATTATGAAGAAATCAAAGAAGTCTATCCAAGCGATGCTTGAGGCAATGAAGAAAGGAAACGAACGTCAGGCAACCAACAAAATCATTAGTTACGCTCTGCAGAAACTGAACAGTGAGGAGTATGAATGCGACTATGAGGCTGTTTACACTGCCGACAAGAAGACACTCGTTTTCCTCTTCGGAAAACAGTCTGCGTTTGCTGTCCCCGAAGGAGTAGAGACTGTTGAGGAGCGGGCTGGTTACCGCAACTTGGTCATTGCCAAGGTTACCTTTCCGGCCAGTATGAAAGAGATTCGCCGGGATGCTTTCTATGATTGTGACACCCTGACGGAGCTTACCATTCCGGCAGGAGTCGAGCGTATTGAGAACTATGCCTTTGGTGACTGCGACGGCCTGAAGGTCGTCAGGTTCTTGGGCACTCCGAAGCACTTAGGGAGGCACGCCTTTGAAAGCTGCGACCATCTTCATGAGATTATCGTACCTGCCGACAGTGTCAAGAAGTTCGTCAAGGCCCTCCATCTGAATGATGAGAATGCCGACCTTGTTATTCCCGACAGCGAGTCCACACCGAAAAAGGCAGAGAACAAGGACAAAGCAAAGGACAAGATTAAGAACAAGAAGGAGAAAGCCAGCAAGAAAGACGACAAGGAAAAGAAGTCGTCCGAAAAGGATAAAGGAAAGGAGAAAGCAAATGACAGCAACAAAGACAACCCCAAAACCGACAGCAGTAAAACCTCAGAAAGCTAAGCGCCAGTACATCGAACGCGATGTGAGCTGGATGTATTTCAACCACCGCATCCTTGAGGAAGCAGAGAAAGAATACATCCCATTGCTCGAACGTATCTCGTTTTTAGGCATCTATTCCAACAATCTCGACGAGTTTTTCCGAGTGAGGGTGGCCTCGCTGAACAGACTCTGCGAGAACAGCAACCTCGACAAACAGACGCTTCAGAAGATCAGCAAAACCCTAAAGGCCATCAACAAGCTCAATGCCGCCTATGCCAGTGAGTACACCGCAGCCATCGACCGAGTGGAAACAGAATTGCACTGCCACGGCATCAGACTACTGAAGGAAGACGAACTCAACGAGGAGCAGCAACACTTCCTCACAGAGTTGTTCTACAACAAGCTCAACGGAAGCATCAATCCGATATGGTTGTCGGAAATCAACGACTTAGCCACTTTCGAGGACAATCGTATCTATCTCGCCGTGGAACAGACCGAGGTGGAAACGCAAAAGAAACGCTACGCCATCGTGAAGGTACCCGACAGAGCCATAGGGCGCTGGGTGAGGTTGCCGGAGTCCGACGGCTTTGCCAACATCATGTACCTCGACGATGTCGTTAGGTTCTGTCTGCCTCTCGTGTTCATTGGATTCAAGGAGAGCACCTTCAAAGCCTATTCCTTCAAGTTTACGAAGGACGCAGAAATGGACCTCGACAACTACGCTGACTATGGCACACTCGAAAAGATAGCCGCTGGTGTCAATTCGAGGCGCAGAGGCAGTGCAGTGAGAGTCATCTATGACGGAAGCATGCCCAAGAGCATACTCAAGGAGATACGCAAACGGTTCAATCTTAACATGCTTGACACGAGCATAGCAGGCCGGCGATATCAGAACCACAAGGACCTGATGAAATTCCCCGACTGTGGCCACACAGAGCTGAAATACCCTGCATGGCCTCAGGTGATGAAGGAAGAGTTTGTCTCCCGCGAGAGTATTCTAAAGCTCATCCGTGCCAAGGACCGCTTTATCCATGTGCCCTATCACAAGTTTGACGGCTATATCCGAGTGCTGCAGGAAGCGGCCATCAAACCGGAAGTGAAAGCTATCAAGACGACACTCTACCGCGTGGCAAAAGACTCGAAGGTGGTGAAGGCACTCATCAATGCAGCCCACAACGGCAAGCATGTCACCGTAGTGGTGGAACTGCTTGCCCGATTCGACGAGGAGAGCAACATCAAGTGGAGCAAACGCATGCAGGAGGAAGGCGTCAATGTAGTCTTTGGTGTAGAGGGCCTGAAAGTCCATTCCAAGCTCCTGCTCATAGTGTCGAGAAAAGGCAATATGGCCTGCATCGGGACAGGAAACTTCCACGAGGGCAATGCCCGTACCTATACCGATTATTTCATGCTTACGGCTCGCCCGAAGATTGTCAACGAGGTTGCAAAGGTTTTCGAGTTCATTGAGCGTCCTTTCTCGCAGGTGAGATTCCGTGAGCTCATGGTGTCGCCCATCTCTATGAAGGGCCGACTGCTGAGGCTCCTTGATAACGAGATTCGCAATGCCAAAGAGGGTAAGGAAGCCTGGGTAAAGATAAAAATCAACCATATCACCGACGCCGACATGGTGGACAAACTCTACGAAGCTTCCCAGGCAGGGGTCAAGATTGGCATTGTGATAAGAGGCAACTGCTCGCTCGTACCCGGTGTACCGCATCTGAGTGAAAATATCAAGGCTGTAGGCATTATCGACCGTTACCTCGAGCACTCGCGCATCATCATCTTCTGTAACGGAGGCACCAACCGATATTATTTAGGATCGTCCGACTGGATGCCACGCAATCTTCTCAATCGAGTGGAAGTTTTGACGCCTGTCTACGACGAGGATTTGCAGCGCGACCTTATGCGCACAGTGGATTACGGATTGAGGGACACCACCAATGGCAGAATTGTAGACGGTAAGGGCACTAACCACTTACAGGAGGGAGAGCCATTCCGCAGCCAGGAGGAACTCTTCAAGACCTACCACGAGTAGACAAAGGCCATACAAAACAAGTACTTATACATAAAAAAATCACTACGGGACGTATGAATTTAGCATCTATCGACATTGGCTCCAATGGTGCCCGACTGCTCATCAAAAGCTTCAACAGGTACTGTGCCGTGCCGGAGAAACGAATCAAGAAGGTTATGTTCGTCAGGATTCCACTGCGTTTAGGCAAGGATGTCTTTGCAGCAGGAAAGGTGTCCGGTGAGCGGGAATACATGCTGATGCACATGATGAAAGGCTTCAAGCAGTTCATGAAACTTTACCGCGTGGAGCGCTACCGGGCTTGTGCCACCAGCGCCATGCGCGATGCCACAAACGGCAAAGCCATCATGAAGAAAATACGCCATGCCACGGGTATAGAGCTCGAAATCATAAAGGGTTCAGAGGAAGCTCAGTTGCTTTGCAATAACCTTATCGAGAAAACAGACTCCAACCGTGGCAACTTCGCCTATATCGACGTAGGCGGTGGCAGCACGGAGGTCTCACTCATCCATGACGGCGTGCTTGCCGAAAGCCATTCCTTTAATATAGGAACCTTGAGACTGCTCAGTGGAAAGGTGACGGAGGAAGAGAAAGAAGATCTCAAAAGAGGGCTTTCTGACTATGCCTCAAAATACTCGGACATCAAGATAATCGGGTCGGGAGGCAACATCAATAAGCTTTATAAGATCGGACAAACTGACAAGAAGACCCAGGAGATTTCTCTTGCTGAGCTCAAACGCCTCTATGGCATCCTTGAGCCTATGACGATTGAGGAGCGAATAGCAACCTTCAACTTGAAGGACGACCGTGCTGACGTCATCGTGCCGGCAGCCTCAATCTTTATCCATGCCTGTGAGTATCTGAAGGCCAATGCCGTGAGAGTGCCGAACATCTCGCTCGCCGACTCCATCGTTGACGGACTCTGCAAGGAAGAACTCAAGAACGGCTCCAGAGACTGAAAACTATTTGGCACATGGAGCAATTTCGTGGGAGGTTATCTTGTGAATCCCTTAGTTCTATGTGCCAATAGCAAAACTATTCTTGCTTGGACGGCCATTCTGGTTGTCCTAACAAGAATAGTAAAGTTTTATCTTGATTTATGCTTATGTGTCCGTATTCTAAGGCTTCCTTCTACGGCGCGGGCAGTCAGATCACGGCATTCTTCATAAGAATCATATCCTCATTCGTTGCACCTGCCCCATGAGCAGTTCCTGACTTCATGCCTTCAAAGTGAAGTCAAGCCTTAGTCCGCCCGTGGGGTTATTAGAAGCCTTAATGGTTCCTCCATGCAACTTCACGGCATTCTTCACAATAGCCAGACCAAGCCCCGTACCTCCCATTTTCCGGCTCCGGCCCTTGTCTACACGGTAGAAACGTTCGAAGAGGCGGTCAAGATGGGCTGACGGCACACCGACTCCGTTATCCATAAACGCAAAGTGCCAAAAAGCCCCTTGACGTTCTGCCTTCAAAGTCATTGTGGTATTCTCACCCGCGTAGGCTATGGCGTTATCCATGAGATTGCGGAATACACTGTAGAGCAGTCCCTTGTTACCATTGACAATCACCGACTGAGGCATCTCGTTGACGAATTTCATGCCCCGTTGCTTTATCTGCAGAGCAAGCTCCTGGGAAAGAGAATCAACCATCAGGGAGAGATTCACTTGCTCGAAATCCTTCACCTGCGGTGCATCGTCCATACGGTTGAGTGTCGAGATGTCGTGCAGCAGGCTCGTCAGCCGTTCACTCTGTGCATAGCAACGGCGCAGAAACTGTTCGCGCATAGCCTCGTCGATATCCGTATTGTTGAGTATGGTCTCGAGATAGCCCTGAATGCTTGCCACTGGGGTCTTTAGCTCGTGGGCTACATTCTGAGTGAGCTGCCTCTTCAGCGTGCTTTGCTCCTGTCGGGTGTCCTGCAGGGTCTTGTAGAGCTTGATGATTCGCTCGGCTATTTCTCCAAGCTCGTCATCGGGGAACTCGGCCAAGTCCTCTACCTCCAGACTGGCGTTGTGGTCGGCTCGCCAGGCAAACACTCGCAGTTTGGAGATGTTGCTGCCCAACCGACTTGTAAACCTGTAAAGCAGGAAGATGAGAATGGCAGTGGCCACAAGCGAGAACCAAATGAAGTGCTGGTCAGCACGCAGAGCCTTGGCCAGACTGTTGTTGTAAGGCAAGGCTGAGCGCACAACATAGCCTTCATGGGGGAAATAAGTGGCACTGTAGAAATAGTCACGATTGGTCGTAGAACTGTTACGCTCTACGACTGATCCCTGTCCTTTGCTTACAGCCTCAATGAATTCGGTACGTTTAGCATGGTTTGCGATGTGTTCGTAGTCTTTGCGCTCACTGTCAAAGAACACATGTCCCTTGCGGTCGATAAGCGTCACACGGAGTGCGTTCTGCCTGCTCTGCGCCACATAGGCATTAAGCGTAGCCTCATCGGTCTTACCCGTGAGCATGAGATAGTCGTGCAGACGCTCATTGTAGTCCTGGAGCCTGGAGCCAAGCACACCTATTTTATATTGCTTCTCGCGTAACTGCTGAAAAACAATGAAACTGACGGTGTAGACGAGGAAAACGGCGAGTACACTGAGGTAAAGCTTACGGCCTATCGGTATTCTGTTCATCCTTCGAAATAGTATCCAAATCCTAGTCTTGTCACGATGGAATCGGCATATTTTCCAACCTTCTTTCTAATACGCGTGATATTTACGTCGACAGTGCGATCCACCACCATTACATTATTGGGCCATATGCGCTGAATGAGTTCCTGCCTGGAGAACACGCGCCCCTTGTTGTTCAGGAGCAGATAGAGCAAGCTGAACTCCGTTTTCGTAAAGGGTACCTGCTCGCCGTCGATGCTCACGGTCTTGGTGTCGGAGTTCATCTCCAGTCCACGGTAGCGCACTATGTGGGAGCCCTCTTCTGGCTTTTCTTGGCTGCGGCGCAGCACGGCCCTCACCCTGACCAGTACCTCACGGAGCGAGAAAGGCTTGGATATATAGTCGTCAGCACCGAGATTGAAACCCTTGATAGTGTCGTCCTCATTGTCGCGGGCCGTCAGGAAAATTACAGGGATAGCACTTGTGTCGGGCTGCTTCTTCAGGATGGAAGCGAGTTCAAAACCCGACATACCTCCCATCATGACATCAAGAAGGATGAGGTCGAAGCTTTTAAGGTCGAGCTGAAGGGCTTCCTCTGCCGAATTGACTGTCGTCACGGCATAGCCCTGAGTCTGGAGGTTGAACTTCAAAATCTCACACAAGTCTTCCTCGTCGTCCACAACAAGGATACGATAATTGGTTTCCATATATCTACTGTAAAGTTTGTATCACACTGCAAAAATACGAAATATCTGTTACTGAAATTCCAAATCGGTATTACAATTTCATTAATTCACCTACGCCGACGGGCTCATTCTACACTCTGTTCAGCTTGCTGACGTCTCCGAGTTCTATCCGTCCGTACACGTTGAGGCTACTAATTCGTGAATTGAACGGGGGCATAGGATATTTCCTGTGGGTAGGCGTCACCATATAAAAATGGTTGGCTTTCAGCCCACCTTTTCTTGTCATAGCAGTGCTCGAGCTCGGCACTGTTCATTTAGGTCGCAGCGGATATTTCTTGTGGGTGTAGGTACGGCTGCACGTAAAACAATTCTTTTGCAGCAGCCAGAGGGTGAGCAAGATCTATTTCCCGACTTCGTCAATGCGTCACCCTAAATTATAATGAATGATGCTGTTAATATTCTTATATAGGTAAGGGTTGACAGACATTCATATTATTTTTGACCAAAACCAGCAAAACACTTGCTGTGATGCAATGGCTGCGCCCTTTGTTGCTTCTCTGTTGTCGGCGTGCTTCGAAGCAAGCTTCGGCAAGCCGACAACAGAGAAGCAACAGCCTTCGTGCCTAAGGCTTGCATCACAGCAAGAAAAACCGTAAAAACAGGCTAACGCGGTGTCAGCCGAATGACAACTTTTTCAGGCATGGCAGATGAATGAACAAGCAAAATCACGACAACCAAAATCAGAAAAAGACACATCTTCCACATCAGCCTGTTTTCGAGGTTTTTCTTTGTGTCAGCGACAAGATCC
>OMVH01000187.1 GCA_900314365.1 uncultured Prevotella sp.
TCACGGAGTTGTTCAGCTGCGAGCCTGTTTGGAACACCTGTTTCCAGTTGTCGCTCACGCATCCTCCTTTGGCTCCCCAGCTTTCGCCTGCGTCGTCAACGTGCTTGCCGCTCACGCCACGACCGTAGGTGTTCTGCATGTCAAACATGTAATAAGGTGTGTCGGCTGTCACTCCGCCATTGTAGTTCACGGAGTAGTGGCCAGCATTGCCTTGCTTGGTGGTAATGATGATGGCGCCATTGGCTGCCGAACTACCATAAAGGGCTGCTGCCGACGGGCCTTTCAGTACGTCGATGGATTTGATGTCGTCAGGATTCAGGTCGAGCATTCCGTCGGTGCCTGCAAAGCCACTCCATTCCGATCCCATCTGTCCTAAAACCGGATTTTGGAAGGGCACACCGTCGACGACGATAAGGGCATTGCTGCCACCGCCAATGGATTTGGCTCCACGCAGCACCACCTTCGATGCACCGCCAATCTGTCCGTTAGTGGTGATGTCGGCACCTGCAATCTTGCCTTTGAGGTCGTCAAGCATGTTGCCCGTTGTACTGCGGTTGACTGTAAGCTCGCTGCCTCTCAGCGACTGGGTGGAATACGAGAGGGTGCGAGTGTTGCGCACAATACCTAATGCTGTCACTACTACCTCACCCAGCTCTTCGGAGGTCTCACTCAGTGTGACTTCTATGTTCTGACGGTTGTTGATGACAATTTCTTTCGGGTTAAAACCGACATAGGAAATCTCAAGCGTGGCGTTGGGCGATGCGCTGAGTGCGAAGTTGCCATTGACATCGGTCACAGTAGCTGTAGTCGTGCCTTTTACTTTCACGGTGGCACCGACAACGGGCTCACCTTTGGCATCCTTAACACTTCCTTTCACCCTTTGCTCGTTTTGTTGAGCGATAGCTTCTTCAGAGGGCGAATTCATTGCGGATGCGCTGACGGGGGCTACTGCCATCAGTGCAGCGAAAACCAGCAGCTTACAGCTGGGGTTCCTTTGTACCTCGTTTTTCATCATAGATAATAAATTATTAATAATTGAACATAAGGCCAAAAAGTATATTTGTGTACTTTCAAGCGGTTAACGTCGCAAATATAGGAAATTTTATCTTTAGTGTGTAATGATATTTGAATTTTAACACTTACGCCCTGTGAATTCCTTTGTCTTCTTGCTTCCATTAGGGCTTTCCTTGCCAATCTCTTGTGTCAAAAGGAAGAGAAGCATAGGGTCTATGTACCGATACTATTACTGAGTCCACTTGAAAAAGTCCGAAAGCACGATTTTTGGCTTCGTAACTGATTGATAACCAGAGGTCGATTTTTAAGAAAATGACTTTTTCAAATGGACTCGGTACTATTATATATAAGGAGTCAGGCAAGCTTTCCTCTCTTGTTCCTATTTGAAATTTCCTTAAAAGCAAACTGATAGTCCATGCAAAAGGACTCTTGTCATACAACTCTTGCATTTAGGATTTCACTGAAATGGAATGATTTTTGGTTTTCTTGGGGCCTGCCTCCCATGTGTTCTTTTATCGTAAAAAAAACAGCCCTTCTCATTCCTTCTCTCCCGCTACCTGCTTCACCTGCCAGTCGCTGATGGTGCCAGTCTCTGACGAGAACGAGCAGGCAATGGCGTAGACAGCGCGTCTGTCGTGGGCGTAGGGCTCAGCATAGCCACGTGCGGCAATCTGCTCCATGCCCTCGGTGGCGGGGCGGTCGAGCTTGTACTCGAAGATGTAGACATAGCGCGGGGTCTCTATCACGCAGTCGGCACGTCCCTGCGATGTGGCCTTCTCGTGGTAGACGGTGTTGCGAGTGCTGCCGATGAGGCGCATGATGAGGTAGACCGTATATTGGAACTGCCGCTCATGACTCTTCTCTCCATTGTTTTCCCTCACGGAGTAGGGAATGCTGGCGAGGAAGTCGTTCAAGAGGCCACGAAAGTCGTCAGGCTTGCCATGGTGCAGGGCCTTCTTCAGCTTCGTGGCCCAGCTGCTGGGCTGCGTGGGCGTGTGGAAATAGCCGGAGGCCAGGAGTGCCAGGAAGCCCGAAGCCACCTCGTGGTTGGGGAAATCGAGCCTGTACTCCTCGTCCTCGCGGTTGTAGCCCTTGATAGTGAGGTAGCCGCTTTGGTAAATCATCGGCACGGGGGCCTCCACGGTGGCACGATAGTCCACAAACTCTTGCGCCTCGTAACTGCGGTCGATGATGTCCTGGATGTTCTCATCGCTGTGACTGAGCAGCCGCATCAGGTAGGTTGGCGTGCCGGAAGCGAACCAGTAATCACGCAAATCCTCATCTGCAAAGGCATTCAGCAAAGAGAACGGATTATAGATATCGGTCATCCCTTTACTGAAATGATAGCCGTCATATCTCTGCCTCAACTGTGACTTGGCCTCTTCAACAGTGAGTGAGGAAGCTTTTGCAAATTCTTCTATTGAGGAAGCAAAAATATTGTCTAACTCTTCTCTGCTGATGCCGCAGATGGCATCAAAGTGCGGATTCATACTAATATCTCTTGCATTGTTGAATCCCGAGAACACACTCACCTGCGCAAACTTGGTGACACCCGTGAGGAACACGAAGCGCAGGTCGGCGTCAGCGAGTTTGAAAACGGAATAGAATGCCTTAAGCGTCTCACGATGGCGTTCTTCAAGGAGTTGCTCATTGCCGTCGATGACCGTCTTCTGTCCTGTGTCCATCACGTCGAGCATCGGCTTGTCGTATTCGTCGACGAGCACCACGCAGGTCTTGCCCGTCTGCTCATGGGCCTGGTGCAGCACGTCGGCGAAGCGTCGGCCGAGCTGGTCGGTGGCGGGCTCCACGCCGTATTGCCGCTCCCACTTCGTCAGATATCCGTTGAGCGTCTGTTCCAGGGCATCGGCCTCGGTATAGTTGGAGCCATTGAAGTCGATTTCGAAGACGGGGTAGGGCTCCCACTTCGTCTCCAAACTCTCTATCTTCAATCCCTTGAACAAGTCCCGGCGACCCTCAAAATAATACTTGATGGTGGAGACCAACAGCGACTTGCCGAAGCGGCGAGGGCGGCTGAGGAAATACACGCCATCGCTCTTGGTCAATTCGTATACCAAGTCGGTCTTGTCGACATAGACAAAGTCGTTGCTTCTCAACTTCGCGAAGTCTTGTATGCCAATAGGATAATTCATCGTCAGCTGATTATTAATTCTATCTGCAAATTTAGGAAATAATCGGCACAACACAAAAAGAAAGGCCTGAAAAAGCAAGTTCTGTAATACGGCTCAAGTTTCTGAAGTTTAATTATCCCTTGCAGGGGCAAGTCTTGTGGCTGTCCGCGAGCAGATGAACCAACCTCTTCTAGGCTGGAAGTTAGCTACGCTCTCGTGCATCTTCGAAGCACGAGAGCGAGAAGGGGAA
>OMVH01000196.1 GCA_900314365.1 uncultured Prevotella sp.
CAAAATATGCCCGTATTTTGGCACTTTCGCGTTTCTTTTTCTTTACAAACTTTCTCGCGACCTTTGATTTTTGATACGCTTTTTCAGGCCGAAGTCAAACAAGTGTGCAATGGAATTCAGCAACCCTGTTTTCGTAAGTGGGTCTCTGCAGTCTGTGCTCTCATGGCAGACAACATACTACACCAGACAGTAAAAACAGTTTTGAATCCATCGGATTTCTTTCAATCCTTTACCCTCAGGCACCAGCTAACGCTACTTATCCTCATTCAGCAGTGGATGACAAACTTTCGGAACTTGAAACCATAAGCTTCTTTCTCATGACATTACCACCGTTTTGTAACTGTCGGCATTATTGCAAAATTTAGACAGCATTATCAGAAGAAAGATTGTATCCTCGAAAGGAAATGCTCCGCTCTTCATCGAACATTTTGGTCGTGAGACGTTGATTTCAGAAATTCCTCGGCCCTTGCGAGGTCGGCAGGTGTATCGATACCTACAGTCTCCTCGTTAGTGAGAGCCACTTTGATGCGGTAGCCGTTCTGCAGCCATCGTAGTTGCTCAAGGCTCTCAGCCTTCTCAAGTGACGATTGCGGGAGCTCTGTGATTTGCTTCAGCACCTCTGTGCGGTAGGCATAGATGCCAAGATGTTTCAGGTAAGGATAATGTTCGAGCCAGTGTGTCTGTTCCACGCCACGCACGAAAGGAATGATGCTGCGTGAGAAATAGAGTGCAAACCCTTTATTGTCGACAACAATCTTTGGCGAGTTGGGGTTCTCCACTTCTTGGAAGCTTCCAAAAGGTTTGCCCAGCGTGGCAATATCAGTTTGAGAATCGTCAAAACAGTGGCAGAGGGCTTCTATCTGAGTGGGGTGGATGAAGGGTTCGTCGCCCTGGATGTTGACGACTACATCCCACGCCCCTCCAATCTTCCCGATGGCTTCGCGAATGCGCTCTGTGCCGTTCTTATGGTCGGCGCGTGTCATGACCGCCTTACCGCCGAAAGCTTTGACAGCTTCATAAATGCGGTTGTCATCAGTGGCCACGTAGACGGTGTCCAAAGCTACGGTGGCCTTCTCGTAGACATGCTGAACCACGGGCTTTCCACCAAGAAGGGCAAGAGGTTTGCCCGGGAAGCGCGTAGAAGAATAACGTGCAGGAATAATACCAATGAACTTCATAGCAAATTAATTTTACGTCGCAAAGTTAATAATTTCCTGCAATAATCTTTGCCGTATCGCCGATTTTTGCTACTTTTGGCCTTGAAAATAAAGCATGTAAAAGTGAAAATTCAGATAGCGTCCCTATTACTATTACTTTCCCTACCACTTACGGTGCGGGCTCAGAAGCTCACACTTGGTTCCTGCACGGTGTATGAAGGTACGGGGAAAACGCGTATCTCTGGTACCTACAAGGGAGAGATGCGTGGTGGAAAGCCCGATGGAAAGGGCAGTGTGCTCTATGACAACGGCAACACCTATGAGGGTAAATTCCTCAAGGGCAAACGTGACGGCTATGGCATCTACACCTTTGCCGACGGCGAGAAATATGAGGGAATGTGGATGCAGAACCAGCAGCATGGCCGTGGTACTTATTACTTTTCGAACAACAATAAGTATGTAGGGCTGTGGTTCCGCGACTACCAGCAGGGGCACGGTATCATGTACTACTACAACGGTGATAAGTACGACGGAGAGTGGTTCCAGGACAAGCGTCAGGGAAAAGGCACCTATACCTACTCCAGTGGAGCCTATTACAAGGGACAGTGGAGCAACGACCAGAAGAACGGGCGCGGATTCTTCGACTGGGGCGACGGCACTACCTACGACGGTCAATGGGTTAACAACGTCAGATCGGGCAAAGGAATCAACAGGTATGCCGACGGCGACACTTACAATGGTGACTGGAAGAATGACATCCAGAACGGGCGGGGCGTGTATAAGTTCCAAAACGGTGACGTCTACGAGGGCGACTATGTAGAAGGCGAGCGTACGGGCGAGGGCATTTTCAAATATGCCAATGGCGACTGCTACACGGGACAGTTCAAGGATGGCGATAAATGTGGTATGGGCACATTCAAGTGGAAGAACGGAGATACCTATACAGGCATGTGGCAGAACGATGTACAGAACGGGCACGGCAAGCTTGCCAAGTCCACGGGCGACATCTTTGAGGGCAATTTCGTCAAGGGGAAGGTCGAAGGCGAAGTCATCATCCACTACGCTGACGGAAGCAGGTTCAAAGGCATCTACCGCAACGGCATGCGTAATGGCGCTGCCATAGAAGAGACTAAAGACGGTACCCGCTTTGAAGGTAAATATGTGGACGATGTCCGCGACGGCAAGTTTGTGGAGAAAGACCGTAACGGACAAATTATCAAGCACGGGTACTATGAAAACGGCAAACGATTTGAAGACTAATCAAAAGGTATAAATCATGGCATCATCTAAGATTCAGGCTTCCTCCAAGAAGGGGAAGCAGCCCGAAGAGGCTAAACACATTGGCATCGTGGCCAACGATCCTTATCTGGAGCCCTATGAGGACGCTATACGTGGGCGTCACGACCATGCCTTGTGGAAAATCTCGCAACTCACTGATGGCGGCAAAATCACATTGGGTGAATTTGCCGACGGCTATAAATACTACGGCCTGCACCACACCGGCGATGGCTGGGTGTTCAGGGAGTGGGCTCCCAACGCTACGGGCATCTGCTTAGTGGGCGATTTCAATGGCTGGGCAGAACATGACAGCTACCGCGCTCATCCGGTGGGCACCAACGGTGACTGGGAACTCAGTCTCCCCGAGGAGGCCATGCATCACGGTGATCTGTACAAGATGCACGTTACTTGGAATGGAGGCTCGGGCGAGAGAATACCGGCCTGGGCCACACGCGTGGTGCAGGACGAGCAGACGAAGATATTCTCCGCGCAAGTGTGGAGCCCGAAGCCCTACCGCTGGAGACGCCGCAAGTTCACGCCTGCCACAAGTCCTTTGCTCATATATGAATGCCATGTGGGAATGTCGCAGGATGCCGAGAAGGTGGGCACCTACACGGAGTTCAAGGACAACGTGCTGCCGCGTATCGTCAAAGACGGCTACAACTGCATTCAGGTGATGGCCATTCAGGAGCATCCTTATTATGGATCTTTCGGTTATCATGTAAGTTCTTTCTTTGCCGCCTCCTCGCGCTTTGGCACGCCTGAGGAACTGAAAGCCCTCATCGACGAAGCCCACAAACAGGGTGTGGCCGTCATTATGGATATTGTCCACTCTCATGCCGTGAAGAACGAAGTCGAAGGACTCGGCAATCTGGCCGGCGATCCCAACCAGTACTTCTATCCGGGCGACCGCCACGAACATCCGGCCTGGGACTCCCTTTGCTTCGATTATGGAAAAGATAATGTGCTGCACTTCTTGCTCAGCAACTGCAAGTACTGGCTCGAGGAGTTCCACTTTGACGGCTTCCGCTTTGACGGAGTCACTTCGATGCTCTATTACAGTCATGGGCTTGGAGAGGCTTTCACCAACTACGGTGACTATTTCAACGGGCATCAGGACGACAATGCCATCTGCTACCTCACCCTGGCCAACAAGCTCATCCACGAGGTGAATCCCAAGGCCATCACCATAGCAGAGGAGGTGAGCGGTATGCCCGGACTGGCCGCCCGATTCGAGGATGGAGGCTATGGGTTCAACTATCGCATGGCCATGAACATACCCGACTTCTGGATAAAGACTATTAAGGAAAAGAAGGATGAGGACTGGAAGCCGAGCAGCATCTTCTGGGAGGTGAAGAACCGGCGCGCCGACGAGCGTACCATCTCTTATTGTGAGTCGCACGACCAGGCCCTTGTAGGCGACAAGACGATAATCTTCAGGCTCATTGATGCTGACATGTACTGGCATTTCAAGCGTGGCGATGAGACCGATCTCGTTCGTCGCGGCATCGCTCTGCATAAGATGATCAGGCTTGTAACGGCCGGTGCTATCAACGGTGGATACCTCAACTTCATGGGCAATGAGTTCGGACATCCCGAATGGATTGATTTCCCACGTGAGGGGAACGGCTGGAGCTACAAGTACGCCAGACGCCAATGGAACCTCGTTGACAATCCCGACCTCGACTATCACTATCTTGGCGACTTCGACAAAGCCATGCTGGAGGTAATAAAGAGCGAGAAAGACTTCATCAACACGCCGGTACAAGAGGTGTGGCATAACGACTCGGACCAGATTCTCTGTTTTAGTCGCGGCTCGCTGGTCTTCGTTTTCAATTTCTCGCCCGTGAGGTCGTTCACTGACTATGGATTTCTTGTACCTGCCGGTGCCTACTCCACAGTACTTAATACGGATGCTAAGGAGTTTGGCGGAAATGGGTTTGCCGACGACAGCATCACTCATTTCACGAACCCTGATCCTCTTTATGCTTCACAGCATAAGGAGTGGCTCAAGCTCTACATACCGGCACGGTCGGCAGTGGTGCTCACCAAGAACAAATGAGTTTTCTTTTAATTCAGATACGAATTGACAGACTATAATATTCCGAGAAAAAATGGGACACTCGCCATGCGCGCGTTGTGTTCCATTCTTTTCATTGTTTTTACGTTCTGCTATCTTTACTATTATCAGGCAGACATCCTGGCCGTGGCGCAGCATGCGCTCTCAGGCGGACAGACCCATTATCAGCCTTTTGTGGGAGCGCTGCTCATCACGCTTGTCCTTTGGCTGATTCATATCGGAGTGTTCTCCGTCACACGTCTCTCGCGTTTCAGCTACGCACAGACCTATTTTCCTTCTTTGCTCTTACTGGCTGTGCTCACCGATATAAGCAATACCATCTGCCATCAGTTCTCCTTTGGGGCATGGTTGTGGTTGTTGCCTTTACTCCTTGTGGCCTATGTCTTCCTTGTGAAATTCCTGCAGCAACTGCAGGTTCTCGAGGCCGATTCTAATGACAGCGGACTCTTTTCGCGCATGGCATGGTTCAATGTGCTTTGTCTCTCGGTGATGTTTCTTCTTGTTGCTCTTGTGGGTAATCATGATGAAGTTTTCCACTATCGCGCAAGGATTGAGCAGGAACTCCTTGAGAATCATGATGCAGAGGCCTTGACTGTGGGCGCGCATGCTCAGGCCACTGACTCGAGTCTGACCATGCTCCGGGCTTATGCGCTTGCACGTGATAATAAATTGGGTGACCGCCTGTTCTGCTATCCCGTCGTGGGTGGTTCAAGGGCTTTGTTGCCCGATGGTGCCAGTGTGGAGACGTTGTTGCTGCCCGAGAGCCGCATCTACAACTTTGTGGGACGCCAGCTCAAACAGAGGGTGAGTATATGGAAATACTTCAGTTTCATGCATCGCTTCTATATGAATAAGGCTCCGATGGCCGACTATGAGCTTTGTGCCTGCCTCATGGACCGCAAGCTTGACGACTTCGTGAAGCTGCTGCCTGCGAGCTACAGACTTGACAAGCCCCTGCCTAAGCACTACCGTGAGGCTCTTACACTCTACATGCATCTGCGCAAGAATCCGGTAGTGCTCTATCATGACAATGTGAGTGAGGCCGATTTTGAAGATTTCCAAACTGCTACGAAGACCTTTCCCACGTTGAGTCAACGCAAAGCCGGACTCAGGAGCAGCTACGGAAATACTTACTGGTATTATTATTTCTTTTGCCGTTGACTGAGGGTGCAGTCTTCTGCTCCCTCCGCTTATGGCATAAAAAAAGCAGACCTTTCCGTCAGGCCTGCTTAAGGTGTGTAAGGAGATGGCGCTTTTTTCAGGCCGTCAGACCTTATTTTGATTTCACAGCCTCCAAGGCTTTCACCCAGTCGGTGTCGATGGAGAACTGCGTGATGTATTTGCTGTTATCCACGTAGGCCATGACAGTTTCTTTGTCAGGATCGCCAAAGAGGGAATTCTCAATAGAGGCGTTCTTGAAGCGGGCCATAAGCACTTCGCGCTCACTCTTCTTCTTGGCGCTTGCATATTTCGATACGAAGAGGTTGACAAAGTCAATCATGGCATTCGTCTGGCTGCCTAATTCTATGTCAGTGAAGCCGTCGGTCTCACCTGCCTTCATCATCAGATAGTAGATGGCATCAGCTTTGAACGAGGCCACCTTGCGCGTTTCGAGGTCTTTCGAGGTGTCGTTCTTGATGGCAAGTTCTTTGCGCTCAATGTTGGCCACCTCTTCAATGATAGCGTTCTTCTTGACCTCCTGCTTGTTTCCCGTCGTTTTCTGGGCTGTCTTACCCGTAGTCTGCGCGGTAGCCCCGCCTGCCATAAGCAGTCCGAGAGCCAGAATCATCACTGTTCTTTTCATATCACTCTTTTGCTGTTCTAACTTGTCCTTAATGTTTAATGGTGCAAAGTTATCCATTATTTTTCTATAAGACGCGAGTCTTGCCAAAATGTTACCATTTATTTGTCTAATTTCACTTATGGCCACATTTCGAATATTTGCAGAGGAAATTACAGGAAAGAGCGGTAAGCGGGGCTCGAACCCGTGACCTTCGGCTTGGGAAGCCAACGCTCTGCCAACTGAGCTATTACCGCAAATAAAAGATAGGATAGAATGTCTTCAACAAGAGCCGATACCCGGACTCGAACCGGGGACCCACGCATTACGAATGCGTTGCTCTA
>OMVH01000107.1 GCA_900314365.1 uncultured Prevotella sp.
CCTATTCGGCCTATGAGGGTGTGCGCAATATCTACGGCCAGGCCTTGTTTCTGCGCGCTTTCTATTATTTCAACCTTGTGAAGAGTTTCGGTGGAGTACCTATCCGTCCGGAGGTGGAGACCGTCGACTCTCTCGTCGTGCCCCGCAGCACCAAGGAAGAGTGCTATGCCTACATAGAGAAAGACCTCCGCGAGGCTGCCATCATGCTGCCTTCGTCCTATGCCGGGACAGCCAACTTAGGTAAGGTGACGCGAGGAGCTGCCGTGGCCCTGCTCATGAAAGTGCTCATGTATGAGGCTAAGCCCGGTGTGCCTTCCGAGAAGTGGCAGGAAGTAGTGGAACTCGGCAAGTATATGGTCGAGGGCCAACCCATGACCTATGCCCAAATGGTGAAGTACACGGGGGCCGACGATGACAACTGGGAGGCTCTGCGCGAACGTCTGTGGTTCAAGCCCAAGAGTCTCATCAAGGAAGGCACGTCAGGAGAGTATGAGGCTCCTACCGACTATCTCCCCGATGTGAGCAAGAACTATTCGTTGGCTTACAACGACTATTATGGCAACCCTCTCAACAATGGCAGCAAGTGGGCTTACCTCTTCCAATTCTATTCCGACGGGGAATTCTGTAAGGGATCTGTCTTCGAGGTGGTATTCAAGGAGAGTGCCGATGGTACAAGCGGTGACACCAACGAGGGACAGGGCCTTGAGTTCTTTGATGTCGGCTCGGTAAAGATGTATGCTCAGGATGAGCTGCTCGACAATATCTTTGCCACGGGTGATCCGCGTCGCGACTTCTGTATCCATCACCAGACGACCACTTTTGACGGTGAGTCCTGGCAGGGAGGCGAGGGACGCTATGTGTCCATGAAGTGGTATACTCCCAAGAAGGACAAGCCCAAATATGCCGGCGATAATGGCAAGAATCGCCGCGTCATCCGCTTTGTGGAGGTTGTGCTCACCTACGCTGAGGCCCTCAACGAGTGCGGCGACCGCGAGAATGCACTGAAGTTCCTGAACATGTGCAAAGCTCAGGTCAATACCATTAACGGCAGTACTACGCTCTATAAAGCAGGGGGCTATGGTTTCATGCGCGACCAGATTTGGCAGGAACGTCGTGCAGAGCTCGCCTTCGAGTGGGACCGCTATTTCGATTTGGTGCGCCAGGGCCGTGCAGCCACCGTTCTCCATGCTTTCGGTAACCGCCGGGCCAATCGCCGTGGAGCCTTCTTCCGCGAGGGCGTGCACGAACTCTTACCTATTCCTCAGACCGAGGTAGATGTCTCCAATGGTGTTGTAGAACAAAATCCTGGTTATTAATTCTTGTAGAAAATGAAAAAATTATTATCTTTGCTTTTGCCTGCTCTGATGGCCGTCTTCGTAGTGTCGTGCAGTGATGAGAACCAAGAAGCGAGAACGCCCGTGGCCTCGATAAAATACGATGTCAGCAGCACTCACCTGGCTGTTAACCAGTCAATGGAGATTTGGTTCACAGGCACTGCCGACCTGGTGTCGGTCTACACAGGCGATGCCAACCATCGCTATGAGATGCGCGATTCCAGTGAGACAGGTGTCGTGGTCAACAAGGGCTATTTCACCTATTCCTACTCTTCGCCGGGTGTGTTCCATGTGGTGTGTGTGGCCTCTACTTTCGACACTTACAAGGGCAACAATCTCAAGCAGGACACCTGCTCGTTCTACGTGACCGTGACTGACGATGTTACGAAACTCGATAATATCTATTCGACGATAACCCCCAACACGTATTACGCTACGCAGCTCGACGAGAACGACTGGCAACTGTGCCTGCCCACAAAACAGGTCTACAACAACAGGGAGATAACGCTCAATCCCGCTCGTCAACGTCTCTATACGGAGATTGCTTCTGACTCCTCCATGGTGTTCATCGACCTCAGTGCAGAGGACAAGGAGCTGTTGCGCAACTACTCCTCGCTGTCGTCGGCACAGCAGAAGGAACTCAAGGCTAAGGTGAACTCCACCAAGCTTCGCTACGACCTTTCCAAGACCCATGTGCTCACAGTCAGGTCCTATCTCGGCACCGTTGTCGACTATCATCTCTACTGTCTCATCTACCCAGAGTTCAAGTCGGTAACAGTCAATGGTGTGAAGGGAACACTCACGCGCGACTCCTTCGACCAGAGTGCCCAGACCTACACCTTTGTGCTTCCCAAGGGCACCGATCTTACTCAGGCCAAGGTGGAATTTACTACTAATGAGACGGCCGACTTTATGGTTGGAGGTACGGCGGTTTCATCGGGGTCTGTGGCTGATATCAGCAGTGGCTCCTTCACGATGGTCCACACCTCGCCCGAGAATGCCAGTGCCAAGGCTGTGAGCAACGTGAAGTTTGTTTACGAGTATCAATAGGACCACTTCCCAACTTCTCCATACCTCTGGACCGTAGTCCTCATTAATAGTCGGGCCTATGGTTTCGTTGCATCAAAGATTACTGATGTCAGACTGCGGTCTTGTGGGTTTGGGGGAGATCTTGTCTGTCCTTATGGAATGATTAACAGAATTATTACGATTATCTATATGCGAATAACAAAGACTCTTCTCTTGCTGCCCCTGTTGCTGTCCGTACTCAATGTCTCAGCGTCGTGGCATGAACCTTATATGGGCTCCCGCATCTTCTGGGATACGGCTACGCGCAAGGTAGTATTCAACAGCGGCGGCTATGCCCGTCTCATCCAGTTACAGGACGGACGTCTCATGGCCACTACGGAAAGCAATGGCATTCAGGTGGCCTATAGCACCGACAAGGGCTCCTCGTGGAGCAGTCCGGAATGCATTGCGTCCAATGTCAACAATGTGCCGGAATGTGTGCCCGACCTCATTCAGCTTCACGACGGAACCATCATTGTGGCTTATAACCCCCGGCCCAAACAGCCTTATACGTCCGACCGCAACTTTGGTATTCGTTGCAAGCGCAGCGTTGACAACGGTAAGACATGGAGCAATGAAATCTTTGTCAACGATGCCTCCTATACCTTCGACAATGGTTGCTGGGAGCCGTCCTTGCTTGAGCTCCCGTCGGGCGAAGTGCATCTCTATTTTGCCGATGAGGGTCCTTACACTTCGTCCAATGAGCAGCAGATTTCGCTTTGTCGCTCTTTTGACGGTGGAAAGACATGGGGTGCTGCCGAGAAGGTAGCGTTCCGTGCAGGCTATCGTGACGGTATGCCTTCAGCCATTCTTCTCCAGGACAATGCCACCATTGCCATTGCCTTTGAGGACAACGGATGGCCGGGAGTAGGGAACTTCATTCCCACTGTTGCTGTCTGCCCGCTCTCCACCGACTGGCATGACTATTGGGTAGGTGGTAATAGCACGAACCGTTGGCAGGCTGTCAACTACAACTTTTGTACAATGGCCAAAGGCGGCGCACCCTATTTGAGAAAGCTCCCTTGGGGTGAGACCATCCTTTCGCATCAAAGCGACTATGGCGATGGAACCAACCAGATGTGGGTGTACGTCGGTAACGAGCAGGCTCGCGATTTCAAGGCTATGTCGGCTCCTTTCAGTCTTGATGCTAGCGACTATGCTCTTTGGAATTCTTTAGCTGTCATCGATACTGGAATTGTAGTGGCTGTAGGCGGTATCAGCGGTAGAGTGGAGATGGAGAAAGGCTATGCCATGCACCAGCTTGAAGCTCCTTATGCCAAGCCTGTGGTCGATGGACGGCAGTCAGCTTCCGATGGTTATCGCAGGCTTAATGCCACTCAGGTCATTCTCGGTAAGCAGATTAATACGCGCTTCACGGCCGACTTTGCCTACGACAGAGATAGTCTTTATTTCACTTCCCGTGTTTCCGATGTTAAGCAGAACGTAGTCCATTCGTCTTATTGTGATGGTGTGACCTTGTTGCTCGACGAGAACTATGCCTCCGAGACCACACCCACCGACAGTGTCTACCGACTGTTCTTCCGTCTCGATTCAGTCTGTGCCGCCTATCATGGCAGTACCTCGCGCAGACGTTGGGTGAAGTATGAGCCCAACGGAGTCCACTTTGTGGTAAAGCCGTCGTCGCGCTATTACATTGTTGAGGCAGCCATACCATGGACGGCCATTGGACTCGATAAGGTACCCGTAGGTCAGAAGATGCGTGCCAACGTCATGCTTCAGGACAACCGTGGCGGCAATACCGTCCTTCGGGAGTTGCTTCCCGACTCTCAGCTCGATGGCTCCTGGTCGTGGATGGACTTTGTCCTCCAGCCTTTACCGTCGGGTATAGATGTAGTCAGTAAGTCTCCGGAATGTAGTCTCAAGGTAGAGGGACGTCGCGTGTCGGTCGTAGGCGCAGAGGTGAGTAAGGTGAGCCTTTATGCTGTCGACGGACGGCTCTTGGGTTGCTATGACACCTCTGATTTCCTCGCACCTTCCGTGCACGGCACATTCGTTGTGAAAGCCACTCTTTCCAATGGACGTACATTCTGTAAGAAGATAATCCTCTGATTCTCCCTGTTATGTCGTTTTTCCCTGCGTCTGGTAATGGTGTTCAGCTGAAGGCTGGTTGGTTGTTTCTGCTCCTGATGTCTTTCCTGCCGTCATTCTCAGAGACCGCCGGGTTCAGATTCCGACACATCACCAGTGCTCAGGGGTTGCCTTATCAGCAGGTAGAAGCCCTCTTGCAAGACTCGCGGGGGTATATTTGGATTGGCTCAAGACGCGGACTGTCACGCTATGACGGTTATTACCTTAAAAATTACTTCCACAGCGACAGCAACCCCAATTCGTTGAAGGGTAACTTTGTGAAGAATCTCTTCCTCGATCACAAAGGCCGCATCTGGGTGTGTACGGAGTCGGGACTCTGCCGCTACCGTCCGCTAACAGATGATTTCAAGAACTATGACCAGCCCCAGGGGCCTTGTGTTGCCATCACAGAGAATCATAACGGAAAGATTATCTGTGGCACCAATCTGCTCTATGTCTACGATGAGGCTTCCGACCGCTTTCGGGCATGGCCTTCGATGGAACTGGGCATCGTGTCGTCGCTCTGTTGCGATAAGGACAATAATCTCTATGTGGGTGCGTCGGGACGTATTTTCAGGTTCTCACCCTCACTTACCCATATCAAGCCATTCACCAACAGTTATTTTTCTGACTTTACTACCGTTGCTGACGGTATTATTCCCATGATGGTAGACTCTCGTGGACTCCTGTGGGTGGGCCGTAATGGCAATGGCGTGATGTGGTTCAATCCGAGGACGGGTGCCATGAAGGTCTATCCGCCCAGTATGCTTACAGATGGTATCGTCCGTGCTATCACGGAGGATAAAGAAGGCTCCGTGTGGCTTGGTACAGAGAAAGGCATCACCATCATCAAAAAGGATGGCAGTTTAGAAGCTCTGCAATATCGTTTCAACGAGCCAAACGGACTCAGCGACAATGCCGTCTATGCTATTCTTTCCGACCGTATGAACAATATGTGGGTGGGTACTTACTTCGGTGGCGTTGACATTCTGATACGTCCGCGTAACCTCTTCAACTGCTTTCTTCCTGGATATAAGGACAACAATGTCAAGGGTAAAGTGGTCAGGATGATGGTGGAGACCACTCCCGGAATCTTCTGGATAGCAACGGAGGACGGTGGTGTGAGCATCTTCAATCGCCCTACGGGGCAGATATCTCTCTTCAAGGCTATTCCCGGTTTGGGTACCAATGTGCATAGTCTCTGTTACGACAGGCAGTCGGACAACATGTGGATAGGGACATTCCGCAACGGCTTGTTCCTCTATAATCTCAAGAGTCGCCGCTCGAAGCATTACCTTGAAGGACAATCCATTTTCTATATCCTCCGTCAGCCTAATGGTCTCCTGTGGATAGCCACTACGGCCGGACTACTCTATTATGACGAACCATCTGGAGTGTTCCGCAATTTCAACAAACCTCCACTGAACAATTGTTTTGTCTATACATTGTGCGCCGACCCGGCAGGCAACTTGTGGGTGGGAACAACCGATTTCGGACTGTTCAAGATAGATGCGCGTCACCGGCTCTCCCATTTTGCCAAAGGCAAGTCGGGGCTTCGCGACAACTATGTGACCAGTCTCTGCTATAGCCGTAACGGTACGTTGTGGATAGGAACCAACAACTATGGCCTTCAATATCTTTCCTCACAGGGCGGAAAGATTTCCTCCATGAGTGCTGGCTTGCCTTTAGGCAGCAATATGGTGTGCGGTCTTATCGAGGATCGTTATGGCTGTCTGTGGGCTATGTGCTCTGACGGACTCTATCGCCTCTCAAGGAGTCGCTCTGCTGTCCACTTTACCACCGATGATGGATTGCCCACCAACCAGTTCAATTTCTCTTCCGCTTTGCAGGCTTCCGACGGTAGTCTTCTATTGGGTACAGTCAATGGTCTCGTCATTGTAGACCCTGATAGGATTAAGCTGCGCGAGACGCCCATGCACGTCCATCTCGAAGGTCTCTTTATCAACAACGTGGAGGTTAATGCCAACACGAAGGATGTGCCTTATCAGGGTATACTCGATGATGCCGACAGAATCGTGCTGACCTTCGACCAGGCTCGTTCGTTTTGCATTGAGTATGCCGTGCTGCTCCCCGGAGTGACAGGCAGTGAGGAATATCAGCTTTTATTCGAGGGCGTCGACAAGAACTGGCGCGATGTGGGCAACGAAAGGAAGTTCTATGGCTACAATCTCAGCCCCGGCACTTATAAGCTCTACATCCGCGCCAACAACGGAAGCCGCCAGTGGAGCCAATGTCCTGTTAAGACAATAGAAGTGGTCGTGAAGCCTCCCTTCTATCGTAGTATATGGGCTTATATGCTTTACATGCTGTTCTTTCTCTTCTTGTGTTGGATAGTCTACAAGGTGTTCCATTCACGCATGGAGGCCCGTAATGCGGTGCATATGGCTAACCTTGAGAAAGAGAAGATAGAAGAGGTCGACCGTGAGAAGCTCAGCTTCTTCACCACTGTGTCGCATGAGCTCAAGACGCCCCTCTCGCTGATTGAGGCTCCCTTGCTCAGTTTGCAGCGCATGAATCTCGAGCCTGCAGTGCGGAAGCATCTCAGTATGGCATTGAAGAACGCCAACTCCATGGAGCGTCTCATCAGTGAGCTTGTCACCTTCAACAAAGTAGAGACCGACAACTTTCCCTTCTACGTGCAGAAAGGTAATCCGCTGGATTTCATTTCCCGTCTGTGCACCTCGTTTGCTGAGGCTGCAGTACGCTATGGCCTGCATTTCTCGGTCAACTGTGAGGACAATGGCGAGGAAGTATGGTTCTCTCCGTCCTATCTGGAGCGTATTTTGGGCAATCTCCTTTCCAATGCTTTCAAGTTTACTCCTGAGGGTGGCTCCGTTGTCGTTACAGCCAGTATAACCTCTAAAGAGGCCTCCGACTATTCCTATCTCGCACTCTCTGTCGCTGATACAGGTATCGGTATCGATAAGAAAGAGGTGGGTCGCATCTTCGACAGGTTTTATCAGACCCGCCGGGGCTATAGCGCCAATAGCAGTGGATGGGGAATTGGGCTCTCTCTTGTCAAGCGGCTTGCCGAGACCCATAAGGGCAGCGTGGCTGTGGAGAGCGAGCCAGGCAAAGGAAGCACGTTCTCCGTGTTCCTCAATGTCTCCCCTGATGCGTTTCCACCGAAGTGTTATGTGTCGAGTGACAAGATTCTTATGTCGCTTGATCGTGACAAGCATGGACTTGTGTCCGACGAGGCTGTGCCTGCTGCCTCTTTGCCTTCCGGTACAGCCGCGGCGCATATTGCTGAGGACAAGCCCGTGTTGCTTTTGGTAGAAGATAACAAAGATATGCTTTCTTTCCTTTCTGATTTCTTTGCAAAGGACTATCAGGTCTTTACGGCTACTGATGGCAGTCAGGCTCTTGAAGTGGCTCATAAGCATCCCATACAGCTCGTTATCTCTGACGTCATGATGCCAGGCATCGACGGCATGGAGTTGTGCCGCCGGCTGAAGGGTGATGTCGTCACCTCCCACATCCCTGTTATCCTTCTCACGGCCCGTAACGAGGCCAACGATGTCGTTACGGGGTATAAGAGCGGTGCCGAAGCTTTTGTCTCCAAACCTTTCGACCCTGCAGTCCTCGCTCTGCAAGTGAAGAACATCCTTCAGCTCATGCGCAATCGTCAAAATGAGATGGTGGAGACGCCGGAGACCGATCTCGATGCCACAATGCTGAGTGAACTCGACAAGGACTTCATGCGCAAGATTAACGACATTGTGGAAAAGAACCTCGGTCGTCCCGAGTTCTCCATCCTTGATGTGACCCGGGAGGCTGGCATCAGCAGGAGCCTGCTCCACACCAAGATGAAGAGCCTTGTCAACATGCCGATGGGCGACTACATTCGGATGAAGCGGCTCATGCGGGCATCCAAGCTCCTGAAGGAAGGTTACAACGTCTCCGAGACTGCTTATAAAGTGGGATTTTCCGACCCTGGCTATTTCTCGAAAGCCTTCAAAAAGTATTATGGAGTGAGTCCTTCCGAGTATGTCGAGACCAAATGAACAAGATTAATTTTCTAAAATCTTTCTCTATGAAGTGGACGGCTGTTATCGGTCTTTTTCTCGTTTCTGCCTTTTCCTATGGGCAGCAGGCTTTCAATCCCGTTATCAGGGGCGTGGCCGATGCTGGCTGCATGAAGTATGCCGGTAAGTATTATCTTGGTGGTGTGGCCACCTATGGTGATTTCTTTGTCAGCGACGACCTCATTCATTGGAACAAGCGTGTGCACGTGTTCGACCTCGATAATGAGTGGACGCACGGCACTGGGGCGAAGAACAATCAGGTGCATGCTGACGACATCAGCTATTCTGGTGGGTTGTTCCACCTGCTTTTCAGTGTGAACTACTGGGGTGCCGACCGGCATATCGTGCATATCACCCATGCCACGTCGCCCGTTGTCACGGGACCTTACCGCGAGGTGAGGAATGACCAGTGGTTCGAGAACCGCATCGATCCTATGGTTTTTCGTGACGATGATGGAAAGCTCTATCTCTACATGGTGAAGTTCACCGACGGCAATGCCATCTGGGGGCGCCCCATGCACGGCGACTTCACTTTTGCAGGCGATGCTGTCATGCAGTTCAGCTCTCAGCCCGGCACGTGGGAGACTATGGACAACCGTGTGGCCGAGGGTCCTTTTGTCATTAAGTACCGCGACCGCTACTACATGATGTACAACACTAATCATACGACAACAGAATACGGCAACTACCGTCTCGGCGTCTGTGAGGCGTCGGCTCCCTTGGCCTTCAATGCGGGTGGCAAGTACAGTTATCCCGTGATGGCGCCTAACACCGCAGCTCTTGACGACCGCCACGCCGATTTGCTGCGTTATGGCAGCGGGACCTACCGTCCGTTCTCTCTCGGTGGTCTTGACTCCGGTGGTGCTCATTTTCAGCTTGCTTCCCTGCCCGCTGGAAAATTTTTCATGAAAGTGGCTCAACGTGGGGGCTGTAAGGTGTTTCTCAATGGTTCTACCATCAATGAGGGAGCGTCGCGCGAGTACAAGTTCTTTCCCGTGGACAAATCGCTTCTGCGCCGTGGCGACAATGTCATCACAGTCAGCACGCCACAGCATGGAGGCCGTTCCGGCATCAAGGAACTGTCGCTCTATGACTTTGGCTCAGCCACTCCCGACGACATCCTGCTCACGCCCGGTCAGCCAAATATTGTCAGAGGCCCCAACGGATGGGAATGGTGGCTCTCCTACATGGCCAATGTGGGGTGGGAGAGGAGTCAGTTTGTCGATCGCATCCACTTTGTCAACGGCAGGCTCAGTGTCGACGGCATCACGGGGCCTCACACCACGGGCTTCCATCCGGCTCCCGCTCTTCCTCAGTACCGTGGACAAAGTATTGACAGCCTGCGACCCTCCGACAGCTACCTTTTGGAACTCACCTTCTCGTCCCCGCTGCCTTCACAGGGAATCCGTGTGGCTGGTGTCAACCTGATGCTGCCCGATTCGCTGCGTCATGGTGTTGCTCACGAATGGCGCATCGAGAAGAACCACGGACTGCTCTCAGCCTGGGTAGACCGTATCAGGATAGCCAACCATGTACCCGCACTGACCACGGACTCTTCAGTCTGCTGGGTGGGTTCCGCGACCGATTATAAGATTGACTACGTGGCCTATAACGATGGTTACGATGAGTTTGGCTCGCATTTCAGTGGCTGGAATCCTCTGAAGGTTACTTCGGATGGACTGGCTCTTACTGCCGGCACTTTCCTTAAAGGACAGCCGGCCGCTAACTATGAGCTCAGTGTACAGCTTGATGATAAAGCGGCTTCCGCAGCTCCTTATGGTGTGATGGCTGCTTGGTGGAATCCCCGCAACTACGTACGTGTGGGCATTCAGTCCGCTGCCTCCTCGCTTCTTGTCGACGAATGTGTGAAGGGCAGGCATAGACTGCGTCAGCTGCCACTCGACACCTGCATGGCCCTTTATCCCGATGTGAAGTACTCCGACACGTATGAGAAGCAATATCGCTTCGACCATGATGTCTTCATCGATTCCGTCTTCCTGCCCCGCTATGACCTTGGCAGCGATACCTATGCTGACAACCTGAGCCTCCCCGCAGGTGTTGACGGCTCTTCGAAGGGCGATGTAGCCTCGCGTCTTGTGCCTTATTGGCTCGATGGTGACACTTGGAGGCAGATTGACTATACCGTGGCCGACGACCATAATCCGGCCTGGCAGACCCTGCGCTTTCCAAAGGTTAGGACGTGCGCCCTACGTTTCCTCAACAAGGATGCCAAGGACAATCGTCGCAACATCTATCGCATCCGTGCCCGTGTCAGCCGTCAGACGGTTAATCAGCTCCGTGTCGACCGCCGTGGCCGTCAGCTTTATGTCTACCTCAACAACCGTCTCTGCCAGGTTCTCACACTGAGTTCTGCCGCTCCGGCCCGTTGTGGACTCTTTGCTGAAGGTGATGGTGCTACGGTGAATAACACGCTCTATTATGTGGTCAGTGAGCGATAGTCCTCTGTCGCTATCACCTTTGAACCGAAAATGGTCAATAGGGTCATAAGAAGTTGTAAAAAGGCTGGGCTTAGATAAAATTATGCGGCTGAGGGCACATCTTTCTGATTATAATAGTAAATTTGCACAGACATGTTCTGTAAGAATCGCCCCGAACATATAGCACCACTTGTTTGGGGCGCATTCACAGGCCGGTCAGACCTGAACC
Source organism: uncultured Prevotella sp. (assembly GCA_900314365.1). Taxonomy (GTDB): domain Bacteria; phylum Bacteroidota; class Bacteroidia; order Bacteroidales; family Bacteroidaceae; genus Prevotella. The sequence continues at coordinate 11,207 of OMVH01000107.1, forward strand.
AATAGATAAACTAAACCCAAAGTGGTGCAATGGTAATATTATGAGACAATTGCTACTTTTTCTTTCTCTGATGCTCGTATCTGCAGAGGCTGCCTTTGCCGTAGGAGCTAACAGCAAGGTTCCTTTTGCCGATCCTTATATTCTTGTCGACAATGGGAAGTATTATGCTTATGGCACCTACTCCAACGATGGAATCCAGTGCTTTGTGTCCGACAATCTGCGTACCTGGACCGACGCGGGACTGGCGCTCGACAAGACCCATACTACGGAGAGTCGCTGGTTTTGGGCTCCCGAGGTCTACAAGGTTGATTCCCTCTACTATATGTACTATTCTGCCAACGAGCACCTCTTCGTTGCCACCTCTACCTCGCCCACAGGACCCTTCAAGCAGTTGGGAGGCTACATGATGCAAGGGGTGTTAGGCGACGAGAAGTGCATCGATTCCTCCGTGTTCACCGACGACGACGGTACGCAGTGGGTGTTCTTCGTCCGTTTCACCGACGGCAACTGCATTTGGCAGTGCAAGCTCGACTCCGACCATGTCACACCCATTGCCAGTACGCTGAAGAAATGCATTGCTGTCTCGCAAAGCTGGGAGCAGGCTCTGGGGCGTGTCAACGAAGGGCCCTTTGTCATTAAGCATAATGGCAAGTACTATCTCACCTATTCGGCCAACGACTATCAGAGTCAAAGCTACGGTGTGGGTTATGCCTTGGCTTCGAAGATTAACGGTGTGTGGAGCAAGTCGGGTGGCAACCCCATTCTGCAAGGTGTGGAAGGTCTGGTGGGGACGGGGCACCATTCGTTCTTTACCGATCTCGACGGCAATTTCCGCATCGTCTTCCATGCCCACAACAGCTCCACCGCCGTTCATCCGCGACTGATGTACATCGGTTCGATGAAGTGGACACGGTCGATGCTGCAGTTCGACCGTACGAAACCCATCATCCGGCCTACCACTCCCGCTCTGCCCTACAACCCTACGGCCTTGGAGACCGACTGGGGCTTTCAGCGCGGTAATGTTGTCATGGCCGACCTGAACAACGACGGACGGCAGGACATCATTGCCGCCGGCTCTGGCCGTGTGAGAACGAACAGCTCCTCCGATACCTTCAATGCTCACCGCTTCACGCAGGTGAGGCTCTTCAATGCTCCTTTGAATACTTGGAAAGCACTGGCCGACGACACTTGTGCTTTCGATGTGGCCGATGCGCCCAGTATTGTGCCCTGTGACCTCAACGGCGACGGCATCCTTGATGTAGCTGCCTTTGATGCTACCGGATCAGATACATCCACCGTGGCTTACCATGATGGCTATGGCCGTCAAGGACTGTTTCTCGGACAGGGTGACGGCACTTTCGTGCAAGCCAAGGTGAAGGTCGACAGGCCTGGCTTCGACCTTTCTGCCTTTGAAACTGCCGATGTCGCAGACTTCAATGCCGACGGCTATCCCGACATCGTCGGTGTGGGTTACAGAGGAGATGAGGTCTATAATCTCATACTGCTCT
>OMVH01000292.1 GCA_900314365.1 uncultured Prevotella sp.
TTACCTATATAAGAATATTAACAGCATCATTCATTATAATTTAGGGTGACGCATTGACGAAGTCGGGAAAAAGCGCTTGCTGAACTAGAATTATGTTTTTTTTAACGTCGGTAGTTTGCGCGTCTTTAGCGAATGTAATAACTTTGCAACCAAATTTGCGGGCGCAAGCCTGCGCAGCGCTCGTGTCAGCACACATGTAAAACATTCAATCAGCCCATGGAAAGGAAATCTCTCGTCCTCATCCTTCTTTTGATACAGGCGTTCTGCCTCAGCAGCCTGGCAAAGGACTATTATGCACGCGATTTTGGCGCCAAGGCCGACGGAGTCACCGTGAACACCCGCATCCTTCAGGCAGCCATCGACTTCGTCGGCAGGCAGGGTGGCGGACGCCTTGTACTAACCCCGGGGAAGTATGTCTCCGGAAGTCTGTATCTGAAGTCCGGTGTCACCCTCCATCTTGAGGACGGCGCCACCCTCCTTGGCTCCACCAATCCCTTCGACTATGTCATGGACCCCATTACAGGATGCACAGCCTTCGTTTTCGCTGTCAGGCAGCACGATGTTGCCATCACCGGCAAGGGAACCATCAACTGCCGGGGCTACGAGGTGGCGCAGGCCCTGGTGCAGATGGTTCACCGCGGAGTGTTCGCTGACCCCTTGGGCAACGACCGTGTGCAGGAGAACAAACGACCGATGAACATCAACTTCCGCGAGTGCCGCAATGTGCATATCGACGGTATCACCCTGCGCGACCCCGCAAGCTGGAACCAGACCTACGACCAGTGCACCCATCTGCTGATAGAGAACGAGCGTGCCGACTGTAAGGCCTATTGGAACAACGACGGACTGGACATCGTGGACTGTGACAGCGTGACGGTGCGCAACTGCTCCTTGGATGCTGCCGACGATGCTTTCTGCCTGAAGTCGCATTCGCAGAACTATCTGTGCCAGAACATCCTCATAGAGAACTGCACCGGCCGTTCGAGTGCCAACGGAGTGAAATTCGGCACCGCATCGCGTGGAGGGTTCAGGAATGTGAAGATTCGTAATGTCACCATCTATGATACTTACCGCTCTGCCATCACTTTTGCTACCGTCGACGGCGGAATCATCGACAGCATAGAGGTGGACGGGCTGCGCTCTTATCATACGGGCAACGTGATTTTTCTGCGCCAGGGCCGCCGCTATGTGAAGGGCAACACGCCCTCCATGCGCAACATCACCATCAAAAACGTCTATGCCGAAGTGCCCTTCGACAAACCCGACGCAGGCTACAGCTATGAGGGGCCTATAGAGGATCAGCCCCGCAACACGTCGCCTTGTGCCATCGTGGGAGTGCCAGGCTTCCCCATTGAGAACGTTCGTCTTGAGAACATTGAGATAGTCTATCCGGGCCGGGGCAACGCTCATTTCGCCTATCGCGGTACCACGCGCAAGGAGCTCGCCGCCATACCCGAGATGGAGAAAGCTTATCCGGAGTTCTCGCAGTTCAAGGAGCTCCCTGCGTGGGCCCTCTACATCCGCCACGCCGGCAACATCACGCTGGACAACGTGAAGTTCACAGCCCTGGCACCCGACTATCGTCCCGCCTTGGTCTGCGACGACGTGAAGGGACTGAAACTGCGCCATGTGAGCTACGAGGAGCCAGGGGCGGAGGGGAAGAAGCAAGAGGTGTTCAACGACACGAAGCTGTTGAAGGTAGAAGAATAACGGAACCATCCACATTACAAAAGCATATTCTCATGAAACGCAACATACTCATCGTTTTGGTCCTGATGCTCCTGTCTGTACCCTTCAGGGCCCCGGCTCAGGAGTACAAGGCCGTGGCGTTCGGCATAAAGGCCGACGGAGTGACCCTTAACACCGCGTCCATACAGCGGGCCATCGACTTTCTGAGTGCCAAGGGAGGCGGCACGCTCACCTTTTATGTGGGGCGCTATCTCACGGGCTCGTTCGAATTGAAGTCCAATGTGCGCCTGCGACTGAGCGGAGGAGCCGTGCTCGTGTTCTCTCCCAATGCGTTCGACGTGCAGGGGAAGAACGGCAATGCCATGATATACGCCGACGGACAACAGAACATCGGTGTCTTCGGTGGAGGCACCATCGAGGGCAGTTCCCCGACGCTCAGTCACAACATCGACAAGCAGGCTGAAGCGGGCCATATCGAGGATGCCGAGGCTTTCAGGCCAGCGCTTATCAACTTCACCAACTGCACGAATGCCACCGTGTCGACACTCTACTTGCAGAATGCTCCGGCCTCTGCAGTGAGGCTCAACCGATGCGATAACGTGACGCTGAAGAAGCTCTTCGTCTTCAATAAGGAGAATGCGCGCCCGGCCATCGACATCAGGCAAAGCCGGGATGTGAAGCTTCAGGACACTTATGTCGACGCTCCTGTGCCGTTAGGGCAAGACGACAAGTCGGCTCAGATAAGCATCAGCAACTGCAAGACGGCTACCGGCCAGACCTTAAAATAACAGAACGAGAGAAGCAGAATGAACAGAAGAGATTTCATCAGACGTAGTTTCCTCGCCGCCATGGGAGGTGTCGTGGCGGCGCACCCGGAGCTGGTCCGAGCCATGAATGCTGCAGCCAGCCGTCACGGGGTAAAAGAAACCATGAGCGCCACCGGGCTCTACAAGCTGTTCCGGAATCCTGATTCCATATATCATCCTTTTGTAAGATGGTGGTGGAACGGTGACAAGGTGGAGCCCGATGAACTCAAGCGCGAGCTCCGTCTGCTCAAGGACGCGGGCATTGGAGGTGTGGAGATAAACCCCATAGAGTTCCCCTCGCGCACGGATGACCTGAAGAAGAAGTCGCTCACGTGGCTCAGCGACGAATGGATAGATTGCGTGAAGACAGTCTGCGACGAGGCCCATAGACTTGACATGACGGCTGATTTGCTCGTGGGTTCGGGCTGGCCCTATGGGGCTGAGTCGCTCAGAGACGGCGAGAGAGCCCAGATAGTGTGCAGCTATACTCAGGAGCTGCAGGGCCCTATAGACTATGAGGTGTCCGACCAGGGCATCTGTGTGGCCGCTAATCCCAGTATCAGCAATCCTTTCATAGGCAAGAAGATGGAGTTGATGGCACTTGAGCTGGTGCCCAGGAACTTCAATAGCATGGACCAGGTCATTGATTTAATGCCCAAGGGCGTAGGCGGAACCTACAGGTTCAAAGTTCCCGACGGCAGGTGGGTGCTTTACGGACTGGTGAGGATAGACAGTTTCCTCACCGTCATCAACGGAGCCCCCGGTGCCAACGGCCCTGTGCTGGACCATATGAATAAAACGGTTGTCAGCGGCTATCTGCATCATATGTCGGACACCATGCAGCAGCGCATCGGACCACTGAAAAACTATCTGCGCGCGCTCTTTACCGACAGCATGGAGCTGGAGGGCTCCAACTGGACTCCAACCATGAGGGACGAATTCAAGCGACGCCGCGGTTATGACGTCATGCCCTATCTGCCTTTTCTCTTGTTCAAGGCCGGTACGATGGGCAACGTTTCCGACTACAAACCCAAGGTGAACTATGGCAAAGAGCTCGGCGATGCCGTCGACCGTGCCCGCTACGACTTCGAACTGACCAAGGCCGAACTCATGGACGAGAACTTCACCAAGACCTATGTGGCCTGGTGCAGGGAACTGGGAGTGAAGTCGCGTGCGCAGGCCTACGGTCGAGGACTCTTCCCTTTGGAGAGCAGCATGCAGTACGACATTCCCGAAGGAGAGTCGTGGACGACCAATTGGCTGCGCCACAAGATAGGAGAGGAGATGTCGGAGACCGACTATCGGCGGGGCAGGGCTTACACGATGGTGGATAAGTTCGTCAGTTCTGCTGCCCATTTGACAGGGAAGCGGGAAGTGAGCTGCGAGGAGATGACCAACACCTATCTGGTGTTTGCCATGTCGCTGGAATTCCTGAAGATTGGGTGTGACCAATCCACTATTGCCGGTATCACCCACTCCGTATTCCACGGCTTCAATTACTCTCCCAATAAGGAGGCAAAGTTCCCGGGATGGATTCAGTATGGGGCCTACTATAGCGAGAACAACAACTGGTGGCCTTACTTCCATTATGTGACCGAGTATAAGGCCAGACTCTCCTCGGTGCTCTGCAACAGCATGATGTATGCCGACATCGCCATCCTCAATCCCTATACCGACATGTGGACCAAGATGGGAATGCAGAACGAGCCCTTCCCAATAGAGATGTATGCCAACTGGACCACGCTCGTATGGGAATCAATCGTGAAGACAGGAGGAGGTTGCGACTACGTTTCGGAGAGCGTTATCCGCGACTCTGTCGTCAGAGACGGACAGTTGTGCTACGGCGACCGCCACTACGGCACGCTGTTCCTGCTGGCTGTCGAGCGTATGGATGTGGATACGGCGGCAAGGATTTATGAGTTTGTCAGAGGCGGCGGCAAAGTCGTCTGCGTGGACACAGTGCCTCACCTCTCGCCGGGCTTGCACGACCATGAGAGGCGCGACAAGATGGTGGAAAGCTATACCAACAAGATGCGGGCCTACAAGAAGCGTTTCTTTGAAGTGAAGAAACCCGCTTCCAACTACCTTAAATGGTACAAGGAACTCATGGAGAACTGTGACCTGCCGCACTCCATCAGCATCGAGGACCCCAACATGTATCTGATGCAGAACCGCTACGTCAGCGATGACGGCACCGACATCTTCTTCTTCAGCTACTCTCATCTGAACAATCCTCACCGCACCCGAATCACCTTCCCCAAGCAGGTAAGCCGCGGCCGGCAGGCTTGGGTGTGGGATATGGAAAGCGGAATGCGCTACCGATTGGCACTTGACAAGAGCGGTTCGCGCGAGTTTGACTTTGGCCCGTGCGACTCGTTGCTCATTGTTTTTGACAAGACAAAGGGCGGCGAGGAGTGGAAACCACTGCCTGCAAGCGGCTCTAAGACGATGGACATCACCGACAACTGGCGTGTGGAGTTCCGTTACAAGCAAGAGAATACGGTCCGCTACAAGCACTTCAACCGCTTGGACGATTTGCTCAACGACAAGGACTTTGCCGGTTTCAGCGGAACGGCCATCTACTCGCGCAAGGTGAAAGTCAGCGAACCAGCGGGGATGGTGCTCAACCTGGGCAAGGTGTATGGCATCACGGAGGCTTTGGTCAACGGCAAGAGTCTTGGAGTGAAATGGTATGGACGCCGCATCTTCGTGCCGGGCGATGCCCTCAAAGCCGGAGACAATCTCATAGAGATTCGTCTCACTACCACCATGAGCAACTATCTTGCGCGGCAGAAGGATAACTACATCGCTCAGAGATGGGTGCGCAACAGGGCCGACCAGTCCATGGGCATCATCGGGCCTGTCACTCTGTACAGTATATGAAGTTTCCCACAAGTGATAAAATTAAAACATGATGAACAAAGCAAAATATATCCTGGCTGTCCTTCTGGCCACGTTCTGTCTGTCGGTAAATGCCAAGGACTACTATGCATCGCGTTTCGGCATAGAGTCGAATGGCACTACGCTGAACACCCGTTCCATACAACGGGCCATCGACTATATCAGTGAGAACGGCGGCGGAAGACTCGTCTTCAGAGTGGGCCGGTATCTGACGGGGTCCATCCACTTGAAGTCCAATGTGACGCTGTACCTCTCCGAGGGGGCTGTGCTGGTGGGCTCTGCCAACCCCTATGACTACGACAAGTCCAATGGCTGGATTGCTCTGATTTTCGCAAACAAAGTGAACAACATCGCTATTGACGGCAAAGGAGTCATCGACGGACAAGGCCGGGTGCTGGCCAACAACTTCATGGGACAGGCGCTGAACGGAATCATCAAGGATACGCTGGAGCTCGGACGGAATGAAGAGCGCGCCAAGCTCATCTACTTCCGGGAGTGCTCGAAGGCTCTGGTAAGGAACGTGACGCTGCAAAACCCCTCTTTCTGGACGCAGACTTACGACCAGTGCCGACATCTTACCATCGACGGTATCACCGTTCGCAGCCGCGCCTACTGGAACAATGACGGCATGGATGTGGTGGACTGCGATTCTGCGGTCATCAGAAACTGTTTCGTCGATGCCACCGATGATGGCATCTGTCTCAAATCGCACAGCACCAAGTCGATGAACCAGCACATTCTGATATATAATAATGTGGTCACCTCGAGTGCCAGTGCCATCAAGTTCGGCACAGCCTCTTTCGGTGGGTTCAAGCATATACGCGTCATTAACAACAAAGTCTACGATACCTACCGTTCCGCCATTGCCATCGAAGCTGTTGACGGCGGATGGATAGAGGATGTGGAGGTGGACAGTCTCCAGGCCACTAACACTGGAAACCCCTTGTTTCTGGTGGTAGGGGAGCGGCGAAAGGGCCAGCGAAGCCACATGGAGAACATTTATGTGCACAACATGACTTGTGAGGTACCGGCAGGAAAGCCCGACCTTGGAGCCGACTTCGAGGGACCCACCAACGAACGCAATCCGCGCAACACGTCGCCGGCAGAGATTATCGGCATGAAGGACAACCCCGTTCACAACGTGCGACTGGAGAACATCACGCTGCTGTTTCCCGGCGGAGGCA
>OMVH01000161.1 GCA_900314365.1 uncultured Prevotella sp.
TCGTTTGGGCCATGAAGGACGCTGAGTATTTTTGTCAGCTTTGGGGTGACGAGGCACATGCCGAGAAGTGCCGGCAGATTGCAGCGAGAGTGACAAAGAACCTTCCTAAGCCGAAGAGCCTCAAGCAGGCTGCTGCCCTGATGGCTATTGCCGGAATCATGAAGCCCGACAAGGCTTTCAAAGACTATCTGGTCAAAGGTCATGAGCAAGGTTTCTCTACCTTCTATGGCTATTACATGCTCATTGCAGAGGCTTTAGGAGGTCAGTATGAGGAAGCGCTCAACGTGATAAGAAAGTACTGGGGGGGCATGCTCGACATGGGAGCAACGTCGTTTTGGGAGGATTTCGATATGGCTTGGATGAAGGGCACCAACCGTATCGATGATTTAGGCGACCCGCAGAAAAAAAATATCGGTGACTTCGGTGCTTACTGCTATCCTGGTTTCCGCCACAGTCTCTGTCATGGTTGGGCTTCCGGCCCTACCGCCTGGCTCTCACACTATGTCCTCGGCATCATACCCTTGGAGCCAGGATGCGCCACTGTTGAGGTGAATCCGCATTTGGCCGACCTCACCTTTGTTGAGGGCACCTATCCGACACCCTACGGAGTCATTAAGGCGCGATTCTCAAAAGATGCTAAGGGCAATGTGAGTGGCGAGGTTACTAAGCCGCGACAGGTGAACATCAAGACTAACATAACCAATCTGTCAATACACTCATGGAACTAAAAAAAGATTCTCTTTGGCTTTCGGCTGCCATTGTGGCCGTGGGCATAGTTATTCTCGGCCTATGTATTAAGGGGGGCATCGACGACTTCGCCAACAAGGACAGGAAGGTCACTGTCAAGGGACTTGCTGAGAAGGAGGTCGCTGCCGACAAGGTGACATGGCCTGTGCTGTCCAAGGAATTAGGAAACAATCTGCCAGAGCTCTACGACAAGATAGGAGCAACGCAGCGTACCATCCAGCGATTCCTTATCGCCGGGGGCATCAAACAGTCGGAAATCAGTGTCGGTGCTCCTCAAGTTGTCGATCTCAATGCCGACCAGTACAACAGCACAAACAAAGGCTATCGCTACAACATCACAACGGTTATCACGGTGACCTCTCGTAATGTGAAACTGGTCAGAAGTCTCATAGCCCGACAAGGAGAACTCCTGCGCGAAGGTATAGCCATTGTTGATGGCGGGTATGAGAATCCGGTGAAATATGAATATGTCTCCTTCAAGGCCATGAAGCCTAAGATGATGGAAGAGGCCATTCAGAATGCCGAGAAGACGGCCACTCAGTTTGCAAGCAACTCGCACAGCAAGCTTAACAAGATAGTATCGGCCGACCAGGGGCAGTTCTCCATAGAGGATCGTGACTCCAGTACGCCGTGGATAAAGAAGGTGCGTGTGGTCACCACCATCACCTATTCGTTGAAGGATTGAGTCGGATAGTCTGAACTGTTTTTCTAGTAGTCTATGGCAGTCTTGTATATAAAGAATATGGTGTGCGACCGCTGCAAGATGGCTGTCGAGAGCACGCTCCTCTCTGTCGGCCTGAAGCCTTTGGAGGTGGAACTGGGCAAGGTCAGCATTGAGGGGACTGTAGACGAAGAGCGGCGCAGGAAGTTGTCGGAGAAGCTTGAGAATTTGGGCTTCCATCTGCTTGAAAGCAGACGCGAACGCACTGTGGAAGCTATCAAGACTGCCATCAGGGCCCTTGTCCGCTATCCGGCTGACAAGGAGCCTCCTAACCTCTCTACGTATGTATCGCAACAGTTGAACCTCGAATACAGCACTCTGAGCAAGGTGTTCAGCGAAATCACCGGTACGACGATTGAGCGTTACTACATCTTCCAGCGCATAGAGCGTGTAAAAGAACTCATCGACGACGATGAGCTGACACTCTCGCAGATAGCGCAGAAACTCCATTACTCAAGTGTTGCTTATCTGTCGAATCAGTTCAGAGGGGTCGTCCACATGACACCTTCTGAATACAGAGAAAGCAAGGAGAGCCGGCGAAAGTCCATTGACGAACTCTGACCGGCTCCCCCAGTATGCTGGCTGTGTAGCCTTGGTGTCTATTTGCCTATCTTGAGTCTGAGACTGTTCAGAACGACACTCACACTCGATAAGGCCATGAGAGCGCTTGCCCAAACCGGGGTAATCTGGAAGTCTATCCCGAAGAGGTAGGGCATGCCGGCAGCCAACGGTATGCACACAACGTTATAGACGAAGGCCCAGAAAAGGTTTTCCCATATCATCTTGACCGTGCGCCGGCTGAGTCTGACGGCTTTGGGCAGTGCACTCAGGTCGTCGCCCATGAGCGTCACTTGGGCCACATCCATAGCCACGTCAGTACCTTTGCCGATGGCTATGCTGACATCTGCAAGTGCGAGAGCCTGTGTGTCGTTGATGCCATCACCAACCATAGCCACGGTCTTGCCTTTTTTTTGCAGTTCCTTCACCATGTCTTCCTTGTCCTGAGGCAGCACCTTGCTTCGGTAGTGCTTGATGCCAGCCTTCTCGGCCCAATAGCGCGCTGCTTCTTCCTTGTCGCCACTCATCATGTAGACTTCAATGCCTTCGTCCTGTAATGCCTGCATAGCTTCACGGGCATTGGGTTTCAGAGTCTCCCTTTCCTCAAGGGGAAGATTGTCCGACTTCGTGAAGTCGATGTTGCGATTGGGCAGGGTGAGTGTACCCGTCTTGTCGGTGACTAAGGCGTTGACCTTGCGGAGAGTCTCCAGCGCTGCTGCGTCCTTGATGAGAACCTTCTGCTGTGCAGCCTTACCAATGCCTACCATCAGGGCCGTTGGTGTTGCGAGCCCCATAGCGCAGGGACATGCGATGACAAGCACGGCTACCGCCGACAGGATGGCGTGGGGCAGGGCTTCGTTTCCGCCTACCGCCCACCAGATGACGAAGGTCAGAATGGCTACTGAGGCCACTACAGGTACAAATACCATCGAAGCCTTGTCAACGATGCGCTGCACGGGAGCCTTGCTTCCCTGAGCCTCCTGCACCATGCGGATAATCTGTGCCAAGGCGGTGTGCTCGCCTATCTGCCGTGCTCTCATTCGGAAACTGCCCTGGCTGGGAATGGTTCCGGCAAGTACTTTCGAGCCTTTCTTCTTTTCAGCCGGTGTTGGCTCACCTGTTATCATACTTTCGTCAACGTAGGCCGCATCGGGAGTCATGAAGCTTTCGGCACTGATGACTTCACCGTCGACAGGCACCTTCTCACCCGGGCGCACTTCCAAGATGTCGCCTACTTCGATGGTAGAAATGGGCACCTCTTCAACCTTATCGCCGTCAACGATGTGGGCTGTCTTCGGAGCCATTCCCATGAGCTGGTGAATGGAGGTTGCCGTACTGTCCTTGGCCTTCTCCTCTAACATGCGTCCCGTGAGGACGAAAGTGATTATCATCACGCTTGCATCGTAGTAAGTGTGCCATTCGATACCCCGTACAGACCACACGCTGTCGCCCCAAAATGTGTTGAAAACACTGAAGAGGAAGCTGATGGCTGTACTCAGTGTCACGAGTGTGTCCATGCTGGCGGAGCGGTGAAGAAGTTGGTGCCAGGCATTGCGATAGAACTGCCAGCCGCAGACGACGAGATTGATGAGAGCTAACAGAAGGCTGACAGTGTTGCGTATGTCTCTGTCACCAATGGGTAGCCAGCCCATAGAGACTGACATTACGAGCAATGCGATAATCCAAGAGAGCACCGTGCGGCGGCAGAGCACCGTATAGGCGTGACGCTGAATTTCTTCAACATTGCTGTCAGTGTCTATTATCAAATCGTAGCCAATGTCGTTGACCGCCTTCTTCATTTCGGCCGGCGTTATCTTGTCGGCCTCGTATTCTATCAGGGCGGAGCGCCCTGGCAGACTCACTGACGCATCCGCGATGCCGTTGAGTGACTTCAGACAGCGCTCCACATTGGCCGCGCACGAGGCGCAGGCCATTCCTACAACGGGTATTGTGCGTTTGGTTGTCATAGGCATAATTCATATCTCCCGCTGCCATCAACAGCTTCCTTCAGTTTGGTCTCGTCGGTCAGAGTCGGGTCGAAATCCACAGTGACGCTGCCGTTGCCAAGGTCGGCCACAGCTTCATTCACGCCGTTAACGGTCTTGAGTGCGTTCTCTACATTAGCTTTGCAGTGAGGGCACTTCATGCCGTTCACCTTAAATGTCTTCTTTTCCATTGTTCTGTTCTTTATTGTTATCGCTTGCAAAGTTAAAATAAAAGTACGATGACCTTGTTACAGAACAATGGGTAAAGTTTGTAAATTTCGGTATTCAGCGCCTTGTGATGTTTTTGCGAATGATAAAGTGGACATTTACGGACGGCTACAATGGTTGATGTCCGTCCTTAGTTAAAACAATGAAGTTCAAATGCTTTCATACTGAAAAGGCCCTTTTCGACACAGTTGATTACGATAATCTATGTCGCAAAGGGCCTTCGTTCTTGTAGAGTAGCGAGGTGACTGTAACGGCTCTACTTCACTTCCGGTACGGGGTAGTTGTACTGTTTGTAGTAGTGGGGCACACGGTCGTCATACCATGCACCTTGTACTTCCACACCGATGGAGATGTTGCGGTTGGGGCTATATATGACGCCAGCCCCAACGGCATTGGCCCCTGGAGCGGTGAGGGTAGGACCGTAGCCCATTCCGCCGTAGAAGGGAGCATAGGCTCCGTAAGGCATGAGCCCGGCTGCGTAGTAGCGGTTATAATAGGAACCGTAGTTGTTCGCCAATGACAGCTTGCCGTAGGCATAGGCCTGCCAGTGGTCGTTGAACCGATAGCCTAATAGTGCGTAAAGGCCTGCATCACGATAGTTGTCACTACCCCAGTTGATGTGGTTGAACTCTCCTCCTGCCAACATCCATAGCTTTCCGTTCTTAGTGAGTGGTGCTAGATAGGCTGCACTTATTGACTGTGTGAATCCTCCATTGTGTGGCGCGTCGCTTCCTGGCGTGATGAAGGCCGAAAGTCCCAGCTGTACATTCAGGCCCTTGTGAAGTCCCCAAGGCCAGTAGCCGTATGGTTCCCACAGTGGCAGCCGGTAGTTTCCTGTGTATGCACTGTCGGGAATTGAGGCGAGAGCACGGTTGCTGTAAGCGGGTTGTATGATAGAGAATTGAGTGCTTGGCTCAGTCTGCTTCACGGGTTTACCGGAATAGACGATAGTGTCGCCCTGCGTGAAGAGCGTGTCACCGGGAAGCAGCCAGTCCCTCCTGGGGCTGTCGGCAGAGTGGAGAGGTCCCAGGCTCCTGTGTTGTGCGCTGAGGCTTGAACAGCATGCCAGCGCTGTCATGATGATGAAAAATAATTTGTCCATTGATGCAAATATAAGGCGTTAGAGTCGAATCTCAAAACTTTTAAAGCCTTTTTCATTTTAATTACCAATAATTTCTTTGGGCTTCTTCCTATTTGTATTACTTTTGCGTAGTAAATACAATCATTCGCTATGACAAGGAAAAGTATTCCAATTATATTCCTATTCGCGCTCGTCTCCCTACTCCCATTGGGTGCCCAAACCACCAACAGCAGTCATAAGAGTTTAGGTCAACGTATCACCGGACTCTGGCACAAAACCACAAAGTCGGTGGCCAACGCCGGAAAAGAGCTCGACTCAGCGATAGGAATCACAGAGACTGAGGATGTCGTGAGGGTGGGGGGCAACTATTATATGCCCCTCTACAGTGTGAATCTTTACGAAGGCAAGGATGCTCAGACCATGTGGAATGCTTGCAAAGAGCTGTTCTGCAAGAAATATCCCAAGGTGACAGTACAGTCTGTGGCCTTGCCGCAAACCGGATGGCTCAGCAGTGCTATGGAGAAGAACGGACAAATTGTGGGTTACATGCAGACGATGCTTTGTTACATAGTGGCCCGCGACGGTTCCGACGGATACATCAATGCACGATTCAGTTTCCGCCGTTACAAGGATGTGGGAGAGGACTATTCGCCCATGAAAGACAACTGGCCTAAGTGGGAGCGGACGGATGTGCTTACAAACAAAGTCTACAAGAAACTAATCACAAAGTAACTATTTAAGGAGAATGAACTTTTTGAAATCTCTCTTCGGACGCAAGGAGGAAGATCCGGAGAAGAAAAAGGTAGAGGAGGCCGCCCGGAACTTTGACGTGTTCAAGTATGATGGCGTGCGAGCCCTCCGTTCCGGGCAATTGCCCTATGCCATCGAGTGTTTCAACCATGCCCTGGATATTCGTGACGATCTTGAGGTTCGCGACTATCTCTCGCAGGCTCTTATCCGCAACAATGAGCTGTTGCCTGCCTACGACCAGTTGCAAAAGCTCCACGAAGCTCAGCCCGACAATCTGCAAGTGCTCCACAGGATGGCTGACGTGACTTACATGATGGAGGACTATGTCACTATGGCCGATGTATGTGAGAAAGCTCTGCTTCTCGACAAGAACGACCCCGAGACTCTCTTCTTTTATGCCCGTGCCTGTATAGGGCAGGACGACCGTGTCAACGCCATCGCCATGCTCACAAAGGCCATTGCCGTCAAGGAAGATTTTGCCGAAGCACGTTTGTTGCGAGGCCAGACGCTCCTCGAAATGGGTGACACAGAGAGCGCTTCGGAGGATGTGGACTGGCTCCTTCAGCACACCAAGGACAGCGAGGATGTGTTGCTCCTCCAAGCTCAGGTGGATACGGCGAAAGGCGATTTGCAGAAGGCTGCCGATGTTTATACAAAGGTTATCGAGCTCAATCCTTTTTCGCTCCAGGCCTTCCGCGAGCGCGGTGCCATACGTCTGAAGTTGGGAGATAAAGAAGGAGCTGAAGAGGACATGAAGTCTGTGCTCGAACTCGATCCAAAGGCAACAGAACAGATAAACGGCAAGTTCGACAACGGTGCGACAGAGCCTACGACTCAACCTGGCTAAGCCTTGCCGCTGTTAGGTTCAGGGAGGCTCTGTCTGTCGATAATAGAGAGAAAGGAGGGAGCAGGCCGGGAGAAACCAGACACCAGCTCTAAGCACTGAAATGATAGAGAGTATCACTTTTTTGTCATTCTTTTGCCACTTTTCTGATGAAAAGTTTGGCAGATTGAAATTAAAGCCTTACTTTTGCGGCGTATTAATAATTAAGTAAGTATATGATGACTTTGTCTTACGCATCCTACCGTTTTTATTTTTACTTTGCATGGCAGTGCAGAGCGGGAAGTTGCGTGTGAGTCTTCATAGACAAAGAACAGATAAATCAAGCTGTAAGACAATAAGCGAAACGGTCCCGCCCTCATAGAGAGCTGGACCGTTTTTCATATGAGCCGGGCCGCAAAACGGTGCGGGCAGCAGCAAGAGAGAATAAGACAAATGAGAAGAATAGCCATTCAGGGTCGTCGGGGTTCGTTCCACGACATCGCGGCCCATCAGTATTTTGCAGGCGAGCAGGTGCAGCTGATATGCTGTTCCACCTTCGAGGAGGTGTTCGACTCCATTCACTGCGACCCTACCATCATTGGTCTTGTGGCCATCGAAAACACCATCGCCGGGTCGTTGCTTCACAACTATGAGTTGCTCAGAGCTTCGGGAGCGACCATAGTTGGCGAGCATAAGCTTCACATCCAGCACGCAATAAGCTGTCTGCCCGGTGGCAGTCTGTCTACGGTGAAAGAAGTACATACTCATCCCGTAGCCTTGATGCAGTGCCGCAACTATCTTGCTGCTCATCCGCAGTTGATGGCTGTTGAAGCCGAGGATACCGCAGGAGCAGCCGAGGACATTGCTTTGAATCATCGAGAGGGGTGGGCTGCCATCTGTCATCCTGACGCAGCACGCATGTACGGTCTTCAGGTTCTTGAGGACCATATTGAGGACAACAAGCACAATTTTACACGCTTTCTTGTAGTCTGCGATCCGCATAAAGCCGACTTCCTCCGCCCCGTGGAGGAGGTGAACAAAGCCAGTCTGGTTTTCTCTCTGCCACATGAGGAAGGCTCGCTCTCCAAGGTGCTCACAATATTATCATTCTATAACATCAATCTCACCAAGATTCAGTCGCTTCCGGTCATCGGTCACGAATGGGAGTATCTCTTCTATGTCGACGTGAATTTCAGCAATCTCACGCGTTACCGTCAGAGCGTTGATGCCATCGTACCGCTCACGCAGAAGCTCAGAATTATAGGGGAATATAAAGGACAATGAATATGGAAATCAGACCAGCCGAGAGATTAGGAACCATAGAGGAGTATTATTTCAGCCGCAAGTTGAAGGAGGTAGCGCGGCTCAATGCTGAGGGTAAGGACATCGTATCGCTTGCTATTGGCAGTCCGGACATGCCTCCTTCAAGACAGACAATCGACAAACTCTGCGAGGTGGCTCAGCGCCCCGACGCTCACGGCTACCAGCCCACGTCGGGACTGCCTGAATTACGAAAGGCTATGGCAGGCTTCTACCGTCGATGGTATGGTGTGGAACTGGACCCAATGACAGAGGTGCAGCCCATCATAGGCTCAAAGGAAGGCATCATGTACGTCACTCTGGCTTTCTGCAATCCGGGCGACGGCGTGCTCATTCCCAATCCCGGATACCCTACCTATACCGCTGTCAATCGCATCTTCGGTACCCGTATCATCAACTATCCCCTCATGGAAGACAACGGCTGGCAGCCTGACTTCGAAGCCCTGGAGCGTATGGACCTCAGTGGCGTGAAGGTGATGTGGACGAACTATCCCAATATGCCGACAGGTGGAAATGCACGCAAAGAGACCTTTGAGCGTCTGGTTAGTTTCGCCAACAGTCATGGCATCCTCGTTGTGAACGACAATCCCTATTCGCTCATCCTCAATGACCATCCACTCAGCATCATGCAAACGCCGGGTGCCAGGGATTGCTGCATTGAACTCAACTCCATGTCGAAGAGTTTTAATATGCCGGGATGGCGTGTTGCCATGATGGTGAGTAATCCGCAGTTCATCTCGTGGATGTTCCGCATCCAGAGCAATATCGAGAATGGCACCTTCCGTGGCATACAGCTTGCTGCCGCAGAGGCTTTCAATAGTAATACGCCGGAATGGCATCATGAATACAATGTGGAAGTCTACCGTCGTCGGCGTTTGCTCGCTGAGAAAATCATGAAGGCTCTTGGCTGTACTTGGGACTCCACGCAGGTGGGCATGTTTCTTTGGGGGCGCATACCCGACAAGTGGCCCGATGTGGAGACGCTCACGGAGAAGGTGCTTAGCGAGGCCCGCGTTTTCATTACTCCAGGATTCATCTTCGGCAGTCGGGGCAAGCGTTACGTCCGCCTTTCGCTTTGTGCCACAGAGGACAGGATGCAAGAGGCTCTGAAGCGCATAGAGAAAGTGTTCTGAAGCGATAAATAACCCAATGATAATCAATTAAAGACAAAAGATATGGAACTTGATTTGCAACCACTCAACTTACCGAGCGACAACGAGAGGCCGTTCGTGATAGCCGGTCCGTGCAGTGCCGAGACCGAGGAGCAAGTACTCACCACAGCGCGTCAGCTTGCCGCCAAGGGATGCCATAACTTCCGTGCCGGCGTTTGGAAGCCACGTACGAAGCCCGGAGGTTTTGAGGGACAGGGTGAGCAAGCTTTGCCCTGGCTCAAGGAGGTGAAAGAAGAGACGGGTATGCTTGTGGCTACGGAAGTGGCTAAGCCAGAGCATGTGGAGCTCTGTCTGAAGTATGGCATTGATATCCTGTGGGTAGGTGCGCGTACGAGCGCCAATCCTTTCGCCATGCAGGACCTTGCCGACAGTCTGCGAGGCGTTGACATTCCCGTGTTCGTAAAGAATCCTGTGAGTCCTGACTTGGAACTTTGGATAGGCGCTATGGAGCGTATCAATCAGGCGGGAATAAAGCGTATGGCTGCTATCCACCGGGGATTCTCTTCTGCTGACAAGAAAATCTACCGCAACCTCCCCATGTGGCAGCTTCCCATAGAGCTGCATCGCCGTATTCCCAACCTGCCCATCATCTGCGATCCCAGCCATATAGGAGGGCGCCGAGAACTTATAGCGCCACTCTGCCAGCAGGCCATGGACCTTGGCTTCGACGGACTCATCGTGGAAAGTCACTGTAAGCCCGACGAGGCTTGGAGCGATGCGCGGCAGCAGGTGACACCGGATGTGCTCGACCTTATACTGTCGTTGCTTGTCGTCCGCGACGAGCATGGCACCACCGAAGGCCTTCGCTCTCTGCGCTCGCAACTTGACGGTATCGATGACCAACTGATGAATTTGCTGGCTAAGCGAATGCGTGTCTGCCGTGAAATAGGCACCTATAAGAAGGAGCATAACATCACTGTCCTACAAGCTTCCCGTTACAGCGAAATCCTTGACAAACGAGGCTCGCAAGCCAGTCTGATTGGACTCTCGCCCGAGAGCGTGGCAAGGATATTCGAGGAAATCCATCAGGAGAGTGTTCGTCAGCAACTTGAAATTATCAGCCGATAAGGAATTAACAGCCCGGCCGCTACAAAGGATAGTGGCCGGGCAACGATAAGAACTAACCGGAAGAAACAACAATGAGAATACTTATTATGGGAGCCGGCAAGATGGGGAGCTTCTTCATCGATTTGCTAAGCTTCGACCATGAGGTGGCTGCCTTTGAGAAAGATCCGCGTCGTCTCCGATTCACTTACAACTGTCAGCGGTTCACCTCGCTTGAAGAGATTAAGGACTTCAGGCCCGAGCTTGTTATCAATGCCGTCACGGTGAAGTACACCATCCCGGCCTTCGACGAGGTATTGCCTTATCTGCCTGATGATTGCATCCTGAGTGACATAAGCAGTGTGAAAACGGGCCTGAAGGACTACTATGAGTCCACCGGGCATCGTTATGTCTCTACTCATCCTATGTTCGGTCCTACCTTTGCAAACCTCAACCAGCTCAGCGAAGAGAACGCCATCATCATTAACGAGGGAGACTACATGGGGCGCATTTTTTTCCGTGACCTTTACGGCAGGTTGGGGCTGAACATCTACGAGTATACCTTTGAGGAGCACGACAGAACAGTGGCCTATTCGCTCAGTATTCCGTTCGTGAGCACCTTTGTCTTTGCCGCTGTCATGAAGCATCAGGACGCTCCAGGTACTACTTTCAAGCGTCACATGCAGATAGCCAAGGGAGTGCTGTCCGAAGATGATTACCTTTTGCAAGAGATTCTTTTCAACCCCTACACCCACGATCAGGTTTCCGGTATCAGGGACGAGCTCAAGAAGCTCCTCGACATCATCGACCATCGCGATGCTGCAGGTATGAAGGATTATCTTGAGCGCATTCGCAGAAATGTGCGATCGTAAGGCTTGCTGATAGGTAAGCTCATGCCGCTGCCTGTGGCTGTCCGGATTTTCATCAGGCAGCCACAGCGCGGACAATGACAGACAACTGTTCCCGGCTGACTGAAGTTTGGGTGACCTCCGAGATTCAAGTTACGCTGGTTCTACATAGCTTTTCTGACTTCGTCAATGCGTCACCCTAAATTATAATGAATGATGCTGTTAATATTCTCATATAGGTAAGGGTTGACAGACATTCA
>OMVH01000285.1 GCA_900314365.1 uncultured Prevotella sp.
TGTGGTGGAACCGCACCTTCGGCAAGCACACCCTCGGCGCACTCCAGGTGTTCACGGTCCGCGAATACAAGAAAGCCAACGCCGGCAGCCTCCAGAAGTCGATGCCTAGCCGCAACGTGATGCTCTCCGGCCGCTACACCTATAGCTATGACGACCGCTACTTCACCGAGTTCAACTTCGGCTACAACGGTTCTGAGCGCTTTGCACCCGGCCACCGCTGGGGCTTCTTCCCCTCGTTCGGCGCAGGCTGGATGGTGAGCAACGAAAAGTTCTTCCAGCCGCTCACCAAAGTGGTCAACAAATTGAAGCTGCGCGTCAGCTACGGTATCGTGGGTAACGACAACATCGGCGATTCCGAGGAGCGATTCTTCTATCTCTCGAATATGAACATGAGTTCCAGCAGTCGTTCATCTCACTTTGGCGAGTTGGCCGACCAGCCCATCATGTCAGGAGGCGATGCCGACGGTATCATGGTTGTCCGCTATCCCAACCGGAGCATAACGTGGGAGAAATCGCACAAGACCAACTACGGCTTGGAACTGAGTCTTTGGAACAGTCTCGACCTCACCGTGGAATACTATCGTGAGCACCGCACCAACATCTACATGACCCGCCAGGACATTCCTTCCACCATGGGTCTGGAATCGAGCATCGGAGCCAACATCGGTGAGACCGAAGCCAGTGGCTGGGACATTCAGCTGGAATACCGCAAGAACTGGAATAAGCACTTCTGGACCTCGGCCCGTGGCAACTTCACCTATGCCCACGGCAAATATAAGATTTATGAGGAGCCCGTCTACGCAGAGAGCTACCGTCAGCATGCCGGCCGCTCGCTCAAGCAGGCCTGGGGCTACATCGCCGAGCGTCTCTTTGTTGACGATGCCGAGGCTGACAACAGCCCCTCGCAGACTTCCTTCGGCTCTGCCTACGGCGGTGGTGACATCAAGTACACCGATGTCAACCACGACGGTGTCATCAATTCGCAGGACATGGTGCCCATCGGCAATCCTACAAGCCCTGAAATCAACTATGGCTTCGGAGTCTCCGTGGGCTACGACGGCTTCGACCTCTCAGCCTTCTTCGAGGGCATTGCCAACGAATCGTTCTGGATAAACTGCCGTCCTTACTCGTCAAAGAACAAGTACGGTATGTTCCCCTTCTATGGTGAGACCCAGCTGCTCAAGAGCATTGCCGACGACCACTGGTCGGAGAACAACCGCAATCTCTATGCTTTCTGGCCGCGTCTGAGTGCCACACCCAACTACAACAACACGGCCACGAGCACCTGGTGGATGCGCGACGGTTCCTTCCTCCGTCTCAAGCGCCTCGAAGCCGGCTACACACTGCCCCGTAAATGGCTGCAGAGCCTGCATGTGGACAACCTGCGAGTCTATTTCTCTGCTTCCAACCTCTTCTGCTGGAGCAACTTCAAGATGTGGGACGTGGAGCAAGGCTCCTCGGCACTCAACTACCCGTTGCAGCGCGTGCTGAACATCGGTGTCAACGTCACCTTCAGATAAGTCTCTATGACTGTATCATAAAATAGAAAAATGAGCAAAGTTATGAAACGCAATCATCTTTTCAAGATACTCGCTTCAGCCTTTATCGGACTGACAGCTTTCACTTCATGTAACGACTATCTCAATGTGGTGCCCGACGACGGCAATCCCACTATCGAGAATGCTTTCCACCTGCGCTCCACGGCCATCCGCTTCTTAGGCACCTGCTATTCCTTCATCCCTACAACAGGCAACAGTTACAACGACCCAGGACTGCTCGGCGGTGACGAATTCTGTGACCTCTGGGGGCGCGTGGTCACCAATACAGCCGAGCGTGTGCCTGCCACGATGACCAATATGGCCCGCGGCTACATGACTTCAAGTAAGATTTACGCCGACGACTGGGGCAGCATGTACATCGGTATCCGCGACTGTGACATCCTCATGCAAAATGTCAAGGACGTGCCCGACATGGAGGAGACGGAGAAGACCCAGTGGATAGCCGAGGCCAAGTTCCTCAAAGCACTCTTCCACTTCGAGCTCATCCGCAAGTGGGGGCCTATCCCCATCACCAGGGAGTCGCAGAACATCGATGCCGGCATCAGCAATGTGCGCGTCTACCGCGACCCCATCGATTCCTGCTTCAACTACGTGCTCCAGCTTCTCGATGAGGCTGAGCCCAACCTTCCTAAGTCGGTTGACCTGTCGCAGTACGGCCGCATCACACAGCCCATCTGTGCCGCCTTCCGTGCACGCGTAGCCTGCTTTGCCGCCTCACCCCTCTTCAACGGTAATGAGGACATGGCAAAGCTGGTGGACAACCGTGGCGTGAAGCTCTTTCCCGAGAAAACAGAGGAGCAGAAGCGCGAGCGCTGGGAGTATGCCATGACCGCCTGCAAACATGCCATTGATGTCTGCCACGAAGCCAACATCAAGCTCTATCATGGTGACGACATCAGCTATCGCATGAACGACACGCTGAAAACCGACCTCACGCTCCGTGGCGTGATGACTACCCGGTGGAACTCGGAGATCATCTGGGGCAACACGCAGACGCCTAAGAGCATGCTCAACTCTTGGCAGATGATAACACCGCCGAACATCCAATATTCTATCTCCGACCCCGACCGCTCGAAGTTTGTAGGGCAGCTGAGCTGCTACTCCTGCGTGGGCGTGCCACTGAAGATAGCCGAGGAATTCTACACCAAGCACGGAGTGCCCATTCGCTACGACAAAGAGCGTTTGGGGCAGAACGAGCTCGAAATCGTGCTGACTGATTCCACCGACAAGTTCCGCCTCCAGCCCAACTATCCCAACATCAAGCTCAACATCGACCGTGAGCCACGCTACTATGCCTTCCTCGGTTTCGACGGCTGCAAGTGGCTCGGAGGCCTGACCAACTACAACGACCTCAAGTCGAATGATGTCTATGACGTGGAATGCCGATTGGGACAGAGCCAAGGCAAGACAGGCAACAGCACCGAGACCGGACCTGTGACTGGCTACTTCGCCAAAAAGATGTATGCCTATCAGAACCGTTTGGCCGGCAATAACACCAATATGGCCGTCTACTATTATCCGTGGCCGGAGATGCGCCTCTCCGACCTCTACCTGCTCTATGCCGAGAGCATCAACGAAGCCGAAGGACCCAATGGAGCCCACAGCAACGAGATGTTTGCCTACATCGACTCCATCCGCTCGCGTGCTCATATTCCCGACGTAAAGACGGCTTGGGACAAGTACAGCACAAATCCGGGGTACTACAACACCCAGACGGGTATGCGCAGCATCATCCACGCCGAGCGTCTCATCGAGCTCAGCTTCGAGAGCCAGCGATTCTGGGATCTGCGCCGTTGGAAAGAGGCTGCCGAAGAATATGCCAAGGGTATGTATGGATTCACCGTCACAGCCTCGCTGCCTGAGGAATACTATCGCAAGGTGCAGATTTTCAACCAGCCTTTCCTGCAGAAGGACTACTTCTGGCCTATAAGCCGCTACAACCTGGAACATAACTCCAACCTTGTGCAGAATCCGGGATGGTGATGCAGAATATTGAACACAACTTAATGACACTAAGAATTATGAAAACGAAGATATTGTCTTTAGGGGGGCTGGTATTAGCAGTAGGCTTGCTGGCTGCCTGTGGAGAGAGCGGCCGTATCGATCAGACCGACAGCTCGATACCTGTACCCAAACAGGTGGAAGTGACTTCCGTGCGCCCCATTGCCGGTGGCGCGGTATTGAAGTTCAAGATTCCCGATGACGACAACCTCAAGGGCGTAGAGGCCGTCTACACCCGCAACGGCTCCGAGGTGAACACGCGAGTCTCACGCTACGTCGACTCGTTGGTGGTCGAAGGCTTTGCCGATAGTCTGGAGCATGAGGTGAAGGTGTATTCCTTCAACTCCAACACAGCAAAGTCGGAGCCCGTATCCGTGAAGTTCACTCCTCTTACTCCCGCCGTGCAGACCGTGAAACTCAACATGATAGGTGTCTTCGGAGGCATCAAGGTACATGTGATGAACAATGTCGACAAAGCCGACATGGCTGTGATTATATATATCGACACTGACACCACCGACCTTGCGAAGCCTGCCGACCAGCGCAAATGGGTGGAAGTGACGACGCTCTTCACTGGCTCGACCGACGTATTCCTCACCCGTCGCGGACTACCGGCACAGAAGGCTCTCTACCGGGCCGTACTACGCGACCACTGGGGCAACTTCTCGGTACCCACCGACACCGTTCTTACTCCTATGGCCGAGACAAGGCTCAACAAGAAACTCTTCAGATATTTCAACCCGGGCGACGACAATGCCTCGGCCTCCAGCAGCAATTATCCCATCGTGGGACTTTGGGATGACGTGATGGGTGCCCAAGGTGGCAACTCCCCGCACTTCTTCGACAGCGCCTCCAACACGCCGCACCCCTCATGGCTGACCATCGACCTCGGACAGTACGCACGCATCAGCCGCATTGGGGTCACCCCGCGCTGGCGCTATCTCTCATATGCTGGCACCAACGTGCGTTGCATGGAATTCTGGGGCTGGATAGGTGAAGGCGCACCTACAGGAAAGAAGGAAGAAGGCAATCCCCACGGCTTCGAGACCGGATGGGTACAGCTCGGTACCTTTGAGTTTAACAAGCCTTCAGGATATCAGCCCGACGGCTCTGTGGGTAATGTAACCGAAGAGGACCTCGTTTACTACACCGACAATGCCGAGGCTGAGTTCGACAACACGGTCTATCCTCATGCCTACGACAAGATACGCTACCTCCGTGCTGTGGTGACCGATACCTTCTCTTCCTACGGTCTCAATACGGCCGTAGCCAAGTGGGAGCTCGGCGAGCTGACTCCCTACGGACAAATCATTAAATAATCGTACAACCTTTAATGTTCAGACTATGAAACCGAAGATATATATCATGGCGATGTCCCTGCTCTGCTTGGTTGTAGCCTCGTGCAAGGACCAGAAGGACATCTACCAGGAGTGGGTGAAGAAGGGTGGCTACGTCTATCCCGAGAAGGCCAATGACCTTGGCTTTATGAGGGGCTACGACCGAATGCTGTTGCAATGGCAATACCCTAAGGACCCCTCAGTGACGCATGCTACCATCTACTGGACCAACCGCACCGACAGCATGAACGTGGATTATAAGGATTACGCGGGGAAAGATACCGTGAGCCTGATTATAGATAATCTGACGGAACACGCCTACACCTTCGAAGTGGTGAACTATGACCGCGAAGGCAACACCTCAATGGTCTCTGAAATTACCGCCACTCCCTATGCCGAGAACTGGCTGGCAACACATGCCGAGCGTGAGATTTACTCAGCCGAGATTGTCGACGACCACGCCCTGGTGAAGACCGGATTCGGTACCGACGAGATGGTGAAGACGCAGTACCGCTACGTCAATGCCGAGGGCGACACGGTATATCTTGACAAGACCCAGGATACCAAGACGGCCTCGGTAGAGCTGCCGGGAGCCGCACCAGGAAAGCGGTTCCAGTTCCGTTCGGCTTTCTGCCCGACAAACGGCATCGACACTATCTGGAACAGTTGGCGCAGTTCACCTACGCCTATAGCTGGCAAGCTCGACCCCGATGGTTGGACAGCCACGGCTACCACGGGTATCACCTTGGGTGCCTACCCCACTTCCAACATCTTCGACGGCCATTATGACATCAAGCACGCTTGGTGGTCGAACAACAAGACTTACCCGAAGATTGTGGTTATCGACACGCACAAGGACAGCTACATGATTAACAAGATAGCCGTCTATCAGGGTAGTGCCTATACCTACCGTAGTGGTGGCGTGGTGTTCTACTTCGGCAACGAGCCCTTCAATCCTGATGCAGGTGCCAATTATGCCGAGACCGCGCCCTTCAAGAATGCGCTCTTCTCTAAGAGCATAACGCTCTACTGGGGCACATCCACCATCTGGTGCGTGGCACCTACCTTCTACAACTGCCGCTATATAGCCATTGTCTTCACCAGCACGAAGCGCAACGGAAGCGTCATCTTCGAGGCTGAGACCTATGGCTACGACAGCAAGGGCAACTGACGGTGTCCGATAGAGACTCACTGAAACTTGCAGGAGGCAGGCAACCGAGAATGGATGCCTGCCTCCTTTTTTATTTTCCAAAGCCCTCAGCTCATCGCAGAAAGCAGAAAAGTCGTCAGAGCGAGAACTGCACGTTGACCATCAGCTCGCGGGGACGAAGCCAATAGCGGTTGGTAAAGATGCCCACGCCACTGTAAGTAGTCTCCGCGTAAGTCTGCTTGTTGAAGAGATTTCGGAGCGAAACCGAGAGACGCACTTTCCGCATCCGCCACGTAGCCTTTGCGTCGGCAAGAAAGGTGTTGACCGACGGCGATGACTGAATCTCATTATGATAGAGTACACCCGAAAGCGAGACATCAAAATGGCTGAATGTGGAAGTGAGCGTAAGTCGCTGCGTCCAGTTAGCAAGGGTCGATGTCCATTCCTGCCCCGACTTACTGCGGTTAAAAACGAAATGGCCGCTGTAATCGACCTCCATCCACGACGGCGAGAAAATGATTCCGGGGGTAAAGCCATAGGATACATACTTGTAGGCAATTGACTCCCCTGCCGAGTATTGCTGACCGTCAGAATAGTTACCCGTAACCGCAAGACTGGTCTTCAAATGAATTGCGCTCCATCCCTTCGAGAAATTCGCTGAAGCATTCACATTGTCACTGTGCGTAGAATGACGTGTCCATGTGTAATGATAATTACCATCACCGATAGTCATATCAAGAGCCGCATTGTTCCAATTGCGCGAGCAGTTGAGCTTAAAACTTGAAAAGAACTGATAGATGGCGCGTTTATAGTTGTACTCGAACGTTGACAGCAATCTCCGCTGACGAGGTACGAAGTAGGGTGCACCTATCCACGTGCGATAGTCAGTACGTATTTGGTCCACGGCGAGCTCTGTCCACGACGATGTTGTCTCCGAGTAGTTTGCCCCGAGACGCCAGTTGGCACGGTTGCCGAGGTCACGGTTGATGTAAACAGTCCCGTAGGGCAGAAGCATCGTAGAGCCCTGACGTGTAAACCTCTTCAACGTCACTCCTGGCGTGAGCGATATTCTCCAGTCGTCGTCCTTGTAATACCACGACGGACTCAATCCTCCTTGAAGCAACGCATTGTTCTCATGCTCTACGCGGAGGTTTTCGGCCTCAAGCCGGAGCGCGTAGCTGCGGTGCCAATGGCCATACTGTCGGTTCCACGACAACGAGTGGGCAGTGTGGAGCAAGGATGTCGCGAGCCCCAAGGGCGAAAAGCGGTCTGTTGCGGTATCGGAATCCAAATAAAGCTTATCCATGGAATAGTGCCCGTCGGCCGTGGACTGCCATTGCAGGATATTTCTGCCGAACGTATAAGTCTGATTGACAGCCGCTGTCAGATTCACCTCCGGGGTGCGCACGCGTTGCTTCGTCCCCATTGTATAAGTGGTCAGGCCGTCGTCCTGGCTGGCATCTGCCTTGAGCACGATGTTGCCATAGTGTTTTTCGGCATTGATGCGGTGGTTGTAGTCGAGTGAGAAAGCATCCTGCATGAGCAGCAGTTGCCGGTCCTCAGTGGTCTCCACAGGCGTCGTCCCCTGAAGGAGATAGCGAGAGACATTCTGCGTGTGCTGGCGGATTACGTTGCGGCTATAGCTCGCCGAGAGGCTGTTCTCGGCATCGTTCCTGCCCTTTTTCAAATAGTCGATGCTGTAGGCCTGCGAGGTGTTCATGCGCAACCGCTCACCGTCGATGGGTGCCTGCAGGGAGGGCGAAGCGTACCAACGGGGCAGTTCGGCTGTGGACGCAAAGTCGAAGGCACTATAGAAGATGGAGAACTGATTGCTGAGGTCACGCCCCGAACGGTCGTACTGTGCGGTGTATTCCATCTGGCGCTTCTTGCCTATCTGCATGCCGACGGCATCGCCACCCACATGGGTAGGGTCGTCGGTGAGGAAATAGGGACGCAACGTGACGAAGAACTGGTCGCGGGCAGAATCCTTCAGCACAATATTCATGCCGATGTCGTCGGTGAAGACACGATTGCGCAAGGCTTTGATGGGCTGGTCGTGCTCCACCACCTGGGCCTTCTTTACGTCCTTGGCACGGATATTCTCCGTGAGTTTGTTGTACTGTCCTTTGCTCAGATCAAGTCCTTCGACCGTAAACCGCCGGATGGCCTTCCCGTTGTACTTTATCTGTCCGTCTTTTCCGACATCCACTCCCGGAAGCTTCTTCAGCACATCCTGCAGGTTGTTGTCGCGGTCGGTGGCGAACTTCGTCAGGTCGTAGACAATCGTATCGCGACGCTGCAGCACGGGGGCACCCTCTACTTTCACCTCTTTCAGTTGAAAAGCCTGCTGTGACAAGCGGATGATGTTGTCCTTGTCTACTGGCTGCCGGTGCTTGGCGTAGCCGATGAGTGTGGCCTTCAGCTCGTCGCCCTGTTGCACCTGACTTTCAAAGGAGAACTGTCCCTTGTCGTCGGTACGCACGAACTTCACCGCTCTGCCTCCCCGCAGAAGCATCACAGTAGCCTTAGGAAGCCCACGACCACTTAGGGAGTCGACGACCACGCCCGTGACATGCTGGGCGGACACAGCCTGACTGCAAAGCAAACACACAAGGACTAAAAATATCTTCATTCGCTCAAATCGATGGGATTAAAGGGTTCTATCCGCTTGTAGACCTGATTGTACTGCTGCTCGGTCATATCGGTGCCGTCAGGATTCACACCGTAGATTCTAACGCCTCCACTTCTTGACTGCATGGCCTCATCCATAGTGGTTGTACGACGAAAAGCTAAATATTGCTTCCATGACGCAGGCTCGGCCTTTCTCAAGTAGGAGGAAGGTGAGAGCTCTTCCTCACCCTTCATCTGCTCTAATCCTACGGCCGTAAAAACCCACTGAAGCCTTGCATCTTCTGCCTTGAGAATGAGTCCGGGCAGGCCACTCAAGAACCAGGGACCTTGGCCGATGGGTATCTCATCGGTATACCAGGCAGTCCAATGCCTTCCTTTATAATAAGTTTCCGCCTTTGAACAACTGTAGCCAAGGATGGTACAAGTGTCAGCGCACAGGCTCCACTGAGGCTCCGACATCGGCTCCTCAAACCGGTAACTGCCATACAAACCGCTGCTAATCATCCACGTATTACTACCCTCGGGATAATTGCGGAAACTTTTCAGCGTCAGGTTCACATAGGCCGGTCGCTGCATGTCGGGACTGACCTCGCCCCCACGCTTCATAGCTTCCGCCCAATAATCATAAAGCTGTTTCTCCCGGGAACTATAGAAGGCATTACACTTCCTGCCTATGTCGAGCCGCATCTCGTCATCAAGGTAGCGGTAGTTAGAGTTGGAATCCCGCTCTAAGGTATCCTTGACAAAACGAGTCTTATAGGTAATACGATACATCACTTTGTCAAAGCTCTGGGCATAGATTGACTGGCAGAACATAAAAATGGGTACGACGAGCACCCACCGACAAGCCGTTTTTAGGGCGCAAAGCATTTCTTTACTCAGCAATCTCAATCGGATTATACGGAGCCACCTCCTTCATTTTCTTCATAAAGTTATCTGCCTCGCCGGCGTCCTTCACATCGGTTAATTCAATAGATATACCGGCGGCAGAGAGAGCGTCGTTCACCGTGGTCGTACGGTTCACCTTGTCGTACTCCTTCTGCGAGACAGGCTCATACTTCTTGTAGTTTTTCACGAGCGTGATGTCCTCTTTGCCATCAACCTGCTCCAGTCCCTTAGCCTCGAAACAATACTGCCGTTGCGAGTCCTCGGCCTTGAGAATCAGTCCGGGCAGTCCAGCCAGCTTCCAAGGACCATAGTCGAGAGGGATATCCTCTGTGAACCACACCGTCCAGTGGCGCCCCTTAAAGCGGGTCTCAGCCTTTGTACAGTGATATTTTAGCAGCGTACATGTGTCAGCGTCAATGGTCCATTCGGGCGTTACAGTCTTTTCGGATATACGATAGTTGTTCATCATGGCACTACTGAGGAAACTGGTCTCACCCTTCGGATAGTTTCTATAGACCACCCAGGTCATTGAAGGACCAGCAGGTGCATTGGTGAAATCGGTTTCACCCCGCTTTACCTTTTCCTTCAGCCACTTTTCGTAAATGGCTCCGCGCTCACTGTAGAACTTGCTTACCGACTGGCCAATGTCGAGCCGCATCTCATCATGACGGTATACATAGTGTCCCAGCGAATCACGCTTGGTAGTGTCGGTGACAAAATTGGTAGCATAAGTGACACGATAGTTTACCTTATCTATTGATGTTGCAGAGGCTGACTGTCCAGTGGTAGTCCCAGCATCTCCCGGCTTGACTATTCGTACGGACTGAGGGGTAGCGGCAAGTCCATATAAGCACATGGAACCTAATAATGCTAAAGCAAAAGTACGCTTCATAATTTATCGATCCTTAAAAAACAACAAAATCATTGAGAAAGCGCTGCAAAAGTAAGCATATTATCCGAGACAGGCAAAGAAACGCACTATTTTCTTCAGCATCTCCATGATGGTCCGCTCTCAGTGGAGACTATGTCGAGCAGGTGCGTACAATGAGTGAGGAAGGAAGCCAGAAGAGCAGTCGCTCTTGCGGAGGGAGCGACAATTCTGGCTGAAGGAAGAGGAAGTGGGAAAGAAAACCAACGACACCAACAGAGACTCATAGAAAAGAATTGAGAAGATAGTCACGCCCCTCAGAAAGGCCATAGCAACGGCAGGAAGAAGGTCATTACAATACCAATGATGACTTGCAGCGGCAGACCTACACGGACATAATCCATGAACGAGTAATGACCTGCTTTCATTACGAGGGCATTGGGCGGAGTGGAGAAGGGCGAGGCAAAGCACATGCTGGCTCCCAGCGTCACTGCCATAAGGAAGGAATAGGGACTGACACCGGTCTGCTGCGCTGCCACCATGGCGATGGGAGCCATGAGAACGGCAGTGGCGGTGTTGCTGATGAACATTGTCATGAGAGAGGTAGTGAAGTAAATGCCCGCGAGGAGAGCGTAAGGACCGAGTCCTCCCAAGATACTGACAAGCGACGACGACACCAAGGCCGACACGCCCGTCTTTTCCAGCGCTGTCGACATCGGCATCATGGCCGCTATGAGCACTATGCTCTCCCAGTTGATAGTGGCGTAGGCATCCTCTACCTTTCGGAAGCATCCTGTCAGAACCGTCAGCAAGGCCGCTATCAGCACAGCTGTGACAGGAGCCGTCCAGCCCGTCACCATGAGCCCTATCATGAGCAGCATGATGGCTGCCGCCGTGGAGCCCTTGTAGTCGAGCGTAGCCTTTCGGATGGTCTTGTCGGGATGCCCTAAAACCACCCAATTGCTGTTCTCGCTGTTCAGCGTAAGCAGGTCGTCCCACTGGGCCTGAACAAGCAGTACGTCGCCACCACGAAGGCGCCTGTCACCAAGGTCATCGTAGATGTACTCCTCTCCCCTACGGATTCCGAGCACATTGACCCTGTTCGCCTCACGAAGTCGCGAGTCGCGGATACGAGTATTGGTGAGCTTCGAGGAAGGCAGCACCACTATCTCTGCCAGACCGATATCATAGAAGTCGAGCGAAGCCGCTTTCTCACGTCTGAGCCTGTATTCAGCCGCCATACGTCCCATGCCCTCACGGCTACCAACGAGGTAGAGAATGTCGTCACTCTCGATGATGCTGTCACCAGAGACTATGCTCTGACTGACATCACGCACCATGCCCAAGGCTTTCCGTCGCTCATTGCGAATCTCAAGAATGGTGGCACCGAAGCGATTCTTCACGTCGAGGTCGATGACCTTCTTGCCAACTATGCTGCTACGTGCCGGGACACGGTAACGATAGAGATTGTCATTGAGCTGATATTCTTCCACAAGGTCGTCGAGCGACTTTCCTCCGGCCTTCCTGCTCCGACCCCTCTGCTTCTTGACAAGCGTCTTGCTCATAGGTAACAGAAAGAGGATGCCGATGGCAATGATGACGATGCCTACGGGCAGAAAAGAGAAGAACGACAGTCCCTCGAAGCCATGCTTTTCGAGTTCCTCGCTGACAACAAGGTTGGGAGGGGTTCCGATGAGCGTAAGCATGCCTCCAAGACTCCCGGCGAAAGCCAACGGCATGAGAAGCCGCGAGCTGCTGAAGCCCCCTTGGGCAGCCATGCTCACGATGATGGGCATCATCAGAGCCACAGTGCCGGTGTTGCTCACAAAAGCCCCGATAGCCGACGTTGTGAGCATGACGAGCAGGAAAGCTTTTGTCTCGTTGCCTTTCGCCATCCCCATCATTCTGTCACCAGCAGCACGAGCAAGACCCGTCTGCAAGATAGCACCGCCCACCACGAAAAGGCCTACCATCATGACGACAACCGACGACGAGAATCCGGCCAGTGCCTCTGTGGGAGCGAGTATTCCGGTGAGAATCAGGACGACGAGGGCCGACAAAGCCACAATGTCGCTGCGTATGCGTCCCCAAATGAACAGAGCTATGGTGATGAAAAGTACGATGAGGGTGATGGTCATAGACGGAATATGAGTTTATGAAGGGTTATCAATCAATAGTGGTTCGTAAAAAAATGCTCGGACTCTCTTCTTCCTGCGATGGCCACGGCCATTGCTGTTGCTTACTTTTACAAACTTACGGATTTATTTCCTCAACTCCAAAAATACCGTGATTATTTTCGGAGGTATAACAAATGTTTCGTCTTATTAACGAGACCGTCCCTCTCACCCACTCCGTCTTCCTCCATACCTCTCCTTGAAAGACCAAGCCTGAGTGGTCAACCCACTAAGCGGGACTTAGAGAACTCCGTCCCGCTTTGCTATCGGCGCAAACTGCCTCTGTTCATTTCTTTCCAAGTACCTCATCGAATTTTCTGATAATAGAGAAGCAGTCATCCTTGAACTCCTTACTCAAGTTTCGGAAGTTTAATTATCCCTTATAGGGGTAAATCTGTGGCTGTCCGCGAGCTGATGAATCAACCTCT
>OMVH01000109.1 GCA_900314365.1 uncultured Prevotella sp.
AGAGATGCACGTAACCCCAGCCGAGCGAAGCGAGCCTGGGGATTGCACACCTCTTTTCTTTCCCCTTCTCGCTCTCGTGCTTCGAAGATGCACGAGAGCGTAGCTAACTTCCAGGAAGAGGTTGGTTCATCTGCTCGCGGACAGCCACAAGATTTGCCCCTACATGGTATAATTAAGCTTCCGAAACTTGAATAATTGAATTCTCCGGTGTATTTACGCAAGCAGTTACAAGAGTTTGTCCCTCTCGTACCTTATATATATTGTCGTCCTAAGGTAGCTGCCATATAGCTGTCCGACAGGAGCGGAAGTGGAGAAAGAAAGGATAGAAATGAAGAAACACATACTCTTAGGGCTGTTTGTCGCAATGAATTTGTAACTTTGCAATATACTACAAACATTCCTTATTATGAACTTACGCAAAACAATCGCTACACTTGCTGTAATGCTTGTCGCCTTGTGCTGTCCTGTTCAGACTCATGCGGCGGCGCGTGTTGGCAATTTCACCGTGGGCAAGGGCACATTCCTGCTCAACGGAAAGCCTTTCATCGTCAAAGCTGCCGAGGTGCACTATCCGCGTATCCCTCGTCCTTACTGGGAGCAGCGCATCAAGATGTGCAAGGCCTTGGGCATGAATACTCTGTGCCTCTATGTGTTCTGGAACATTCATGAGCCGCAGGAAGGTCAGTTTAACTTTACGGGAAATAACGATGTGGCTGAGTTCTGCCGTCTGGCACAGAAGAACGGGATGTACGTCATCGTGCGTCCGGGTCCTTATGTATGCGCAGAGTGGGAAATGGGCGGACTGCCCTGGTGGCTGCTCAAGAAAAAGGACATTCGCCTGCGCGACCTTGACCCTTACTTCATGAGCCGTGTGAAGGTGTTCGAAGAGCAGGTGGCCAGGCAGCTTGCCCCGCTAACCATCCAGCGTGGTGGTCCCATCATCATGTTGCAGGTAGAGAACGAGTATGGCAGCTATGCGGAGAATAAGTCTTATATCCGAGCCATCCGCGACCTGCTGAAAGCCAACTGGTTCTCTAAGGACAAGCAGGGCAACGAGGTCGGTCCGGTGCTCTTCCAGTGTGACTGGGCCAGCAACTTCACCCGCAACGGCCTCGATGACCTTGTGTGGACCATGAACTTCGGAACAGGTGCTAACATCGATGAGCAGTTCAAACGGCTCGGCGAGCTGCGCCCTGACGCTCCGAAAATGTGCTCGGAGTTCTGGAGCGGATGGTTCGACAAGTGGGGAGCGCGCCATGAGACCCGGCCGGCTAAGACTATGGTCGAAGGCATCGACGAGATGCTTTCCAAGGGTATCTCATTCTCACTCTATATGACCCACGGAGGTACCAGCTTCGGCCATTGGGCCGGAGCTAACTCGCCAGGCTACGCCCCCGACGTGACCTCCTACGACTACGATGCACCTATCAATGAATACGGTCAGGCTACGCCTAAATATTACGAGCTGCGACGGACGTTGGAGAAATACAACGGTGGTAAGGCTCTTCCGGCAGTGCCCAAGGCAGCGGCGCCACTCGTTGGCTTCGCAAAGGTGAAGCTCGACAATCGCATTACTCTGCGAAATTTCATTACGCGCACCGTGAAGAGTCGCGACATCAAGACCTTCGAGGAGATGGACTTTGGATGGGGCTCGGCCTTCTATTCCACTACGCTGCCCGAATTGAGCCAGTCCAGTCTGCTGACCGTCAGTGATGCCCACGATTATGCACAGGTGTTTGTCAATGGGGAGTTTGTCGGTAAGATAGACCGTATGAAGAACGAGAAGAGCATTAAGTTGCCGCCCGTGAAGAAGGGTGCCAAGCTCGATATTCTCGTTGAGGCTATGGGGCGTGTCAACTTCGGATGGGCCATCAAGGACTATAAAGGTATCACGGGCGATGTAACCATTGCAACTACCCAGGGCCAGCACGACGTGACTTACAACCTAAAGGACTGGACCATCGGTCTCGTGCCCGACGAAGTGGATACTCTGGTGGCACAGTCGCGCAAACCTCATTTAGACCTTCGCATACATCTGGATGTGAGCAATGGCACCAGGGAGCCGAGCGTATATCTTGGGTCGTTCACGCTCAGCAAAGTCGGTGACACCTTTATTAATATGGAGAATTTCGGCAAGGGACAGGTGTATGTCAACGGTCATGCTCTCGGACGGTTCTGGAACATCGGTCCTCAGCAGACACTCTATGCGCCGGGGTGCTGGCTGAAGAAAGGCAAGAACGAAATCATGGTTCTCGATGTTGTCGGCACTGACAATCCCGTGCTTTGGGGACAGGACAAGCCGGAGTTGGACAAACTGCAATTGGAAAAAATCAATCTGCACAACAACATCAGCGATAAGCCCGATCTGAGCAACCGCACACCGGTTTTCAGCGGTGCTCTCAAGTCCGGCAACGGATGGCAGACGGTGAGCTTCGGCAAGGCCCAGCAGGGACGCTACCTGGCTATCCTTGTAGGTAGTAATCAGAGTGGTAAGGACCTCTCTGCCATTGCAGAGCTCTATTTGCAGGATGCCCAGGGGCGTCGCATCAGCCGCGAGTCGTGGACCACGAAATACGCCGACTCAGAAGATGCCCACAACGGCAATCACACGGGCGATAAGACCTACGACCTTCAGGAGTCTACCTGCTGGCAGACTGTTCCGGGAGCTGCTCTGCCCCATCTGCTCGTCATCGACCTCGGCTCTCAGCAGACCGTCTCTGCCTTGGAATACCTGCCACGTGCCGAGCAAGGGGCGCCGGGAAGTATTAAGGATTGCAAGGTGTTTGTGTACTAAATTCCGGTCTCTTCCTAAGCGAGATTCGGTAAACGTCCTTATGATTTCACAATGATGAAAAACTTCCTGGGCTTCCTGCCCTTACTTCTCTTCGTTCTGTTCCCTCTCGGGTGCCGGGCTCAGTCCGGTACACAGAGGGCGCAGGCCGTCCCTATAGCTGTGCGTCATCAGGTGATGCTCCGTACAACCAAGGGTGACATTGTTCTTGAACTCTATAATGAGACTCCGCTTCACCGCGACAACTTCCTTAAACTGGTGCGTTCCGGCTATTATGACAGTAATCTCTGGCACCGTGTTATTGCCGACTTCATGATTCAGACCGGTGATTCAACGACGCGCCATGCCGCCCCCGGAGTGCAGGTGGGAGACTATGACCCTGGCTACACTGTGCCGGCAGAGTTCCGCTTTCCTAAGTATTTTCATAAGAGGGGTGCCGTGGCCGCGGCCCGTGAGGCCGACAGCGACAATCCTGAACGCAGGTCCTCGTCGAGCCAGTTCTATATCGTCTGGGGACGCGTGTTCACGCCGGAGGCTCTTGATCGGGTTCAGAAGCGGCTTGATGAGCGCACGGATGGAAAGGTGAAGTTAACGCCCGAAGTGAGGGCCTGTTATGAGAAAGAGGGTGGTACACCTCATCTCGACGGACAGTACACCGTGTTCGGTGAGGTGGTTCAGGGACTCGACGTGGTCGACAGTCTCAATCACGTAAGCACTGATGCCAATGATCGTCCCTTACAGGATGTTAGAATAATAAAGGCCGAGGTTATCCGATAGGTCAGCAATGCCAGCGGGGCACTCCTGTTTTGTCAGGAGTGCCCCGCTGTTTGAAAAAGGCTTGTTGCTTAAAAGCCGCGTCTATGCAGTTTTCTTGCTGTGGGACATGCGACGAGTCAGCCACTTGCGCAGCGGCTCATCGTAGCATTTCAGGGCGAGCAAGGCTATTAGCAGACATATTGCTACAACAAGCAAAGCCTGCGGCCAGGCTTCGGCGAGCGTGTGGCAGTGCTCGCGAATGAGCCAGGCGTAGAAGAGATACATCACGGGATAGTGAATGGAGTAAAGCGGGTAGGAGAGGTCGCCGAGCCACTTGCAAGCCATGAGCGACAGTCCGCTCTTGGGTTGTGCCGAGGCCCCCATCCGCAGTATGAAGGGGAACACCACCATGATGCAAATCATCTCGTAGACGGCATTCCAGCAAATAGGACTTCTGCCGGGGATGGCCGGTACCAGGAAAAGCACAAGAAGAAGGAGTGAGCAAATCCAGAATGTGCCCCGTACGTTGTGCCGGGGACGGAAGTTGCGTGCCAGCAGCATGCCTAACGAATAGGGAAAGAGCATGCGCACGAGTCCGATGGGAAATTGCCACCCTTCGAGCGACCATCCCTCACATAGCGACCCATATTTACCGAGGTCGAAGATGCAAATAACGGCCAACAATGTGCCGAGCACGACGACGAGGGCACGTAGGGCACGGTTCCCAAGCTTATGGATGAAGAGCACGTAAGCTAAGTTGCCTATGTATTCGAACCACAGCGACCAGGCCGGTCCGTTGAGGGGGAACATTTCTGTGTTGCCTCTTACATCGATGACTGAGCCCGGATAGGCCGGAATGCAGAACATGGTGCAAAGCAATGAGAGCATGACCACCGACAGGGCCACGTGTGTGCCGTCCCATTTCAGGCAGCCGCCTAAGATGAAGCTGGCCGCACCGACGATGGCTCCCATCACTATCATAGGATGCAGCCGGACGAGACGCCGCTTGATGAACTGTCCTGTGGACATCGTGTGCTTCAGACGTTCATCGTAAGCATAGCCAATGACAAAACCGGAGAGAAGGAAGAAGAAATCTACGGCCAGATATCCGTGGTTAAGGCCGGTGATGGTGTCGGAGCCAGAGGCAAAGGCCAGTCCTTCAAAGATGTGATAGACCAGTACCAGTAGGGCGGCAGTGCCGCGCAGGCCGTCGAGCACCATGTAATGAGGTTTGGAGTCGGCAAAGGAGGCCGACGACCGGTAGGCTGACGGCTTGGGTTGGGATGGGTTGTTCATTTGTCGTATAGGTTTCTTGCTGTTTGTTTCCAAGAGTATGATAGTGTCTGTTGGGTGCGGTCCCTGTGGTTGGCTTGCAGGAAATCCCGCTGCAAAGCATGCAGGCTCGCTGTGCAAAGGTAGAATTATTTTCTTCTTCAGCCAAAGATTTGTCAGTGTTTCTGCTTCCAACAGGGGTGTTCCGGTATGCTCTTGTTCATTATGACCGACAGAAAACAAAAAGAGCCGGATTTCAGCTTGCGCTGTCCGACTCTTGATTTGGTTGGGATACCCGGACTCGAACCAGGAATGACAGGACCAGAATCTGTAGTGTTACCATTACACCATATCCCAATAAGTGCATCCTTATTGATGACCCCTCATCGTTGGATTGCGAGTGCAAAGGTACTGCTTTATTTTGTAATACCAAATTTTTTCTGCGTTTTTTTCTAAAATAAATCAAAATAAAGCCCTCTCTCCGCCTTTATTCCGATAAATCAGTGTAACTTTGTGGCTGTATTATAACATCGAATTCATTTTAATGGTACAGCAGACGAACCAGTTAGTAGAATCCATCACCAAGGGTATACAGGAAAAGAAAGGAGAGAACATCATCATAGCCGACTTGAGCGGTATTGAGGGCACCGTGGCAGACTATTTTGTCATTTGCCAGGGTAATTCGCCTTCACAGGTGGAAGCCATCACCGAGTCCGTAGGCGATGTGGTCAGAGAGAGTTCCGGCGAGAAGCCGGTCAATGTCATCGGTCTGGGAGCCGACCAATGGGTAGCCATGGACTATACCGATGTGCTTGTCCATATCTTTCTGCCCGAGACGCGACAGTTCTACGACCTTGAGAACCTTTGGGAGGATGCCCGGCTCATACATGTTGCCGACGCTGACTGATAGTGTTCTACTTAGTTATCACTTATTACGCTAAAACAAATGGATACCAACAACCCCACAAATAATCGTCAGGGCGGCAATCAGCCCAAGATGCCACGCTTCAACATGACGTGGCTCTATATCACGATAGCTATATTGCTTGCGGTGTTCCTCTTGTCCGGAGGAGGCAATGCCCTCGGTTCGGCAGGTGCCCAGCAGACGGCCACATATACCAAATTCAAGGAATACGTCAGCAAGGGATATGCCAAGAAGGTGATTATCAACAAAGACAAGAACGTACTTCGCCTGTATGTCAAGCCCCAATATTATCGCGATGTGTTCCAGATGCCGGCCAATCAGTTGGGCTCCGACCCTTATGTGAAGGTGGAGTTCGGTTCGGTCGACCAGGTGGAGCCCTATCTTAACGCTATGCAGAAAGCGGGAAAGCTCGCCGATTACAGCTATGAGAATGTGGGTGACAGTGGGCTGATGAACATTCTTCTGAACATTGGAACATTCCTCTTGCTCATTATCTTCTGGTTTTGGCTCATGCGCCGTATGGGTGGAGGCTCAGGAGCGGGCGCCGGTGGAGTCTTCAATGTGGGCAAGAGCAAAGCCAAAATGTACGAGAAGGGTAACGACCTCGGGGTGACCTTTAAGGACGTTGCCGGACAAGAGGGAGCCAAGCAGGAAGTGCAGGAGATAGTGGACTTCCTGAAAAATCCTAAGAAGTACACCGAGCTGGGCGGTAAGATTCCCAAGGGAGCACTCCTTGTAGGACCCCCGGGAACGGGCAAGACCTTGCTGGCCAAAGCTGTTGCCGGTGAGGCCGGGGTACCGTTCTTCTCGATGAGCGGCTCCGACTTTGTGGAGATGTTTGTCGGTGTTGGAGCAAGCCGTGTCCGCGACCTCTTCAGGCAGGCTAAGGAGAAGGCTCCCTGTATTATCTTCATCGACGAGATTGATGCCGTAGGACGTGCACGAAGCAAGAATCCTGCTATGGGAGGCAACGATGAGCGGGAGAATACCCTCAATGCCTTGCTCACGGAGATGGACGGCTTCGGAACTAACAGTGGTGTCATCATTCTTGCCGCAACCAACCGTGCAGATATGCTCGATAAGGCTCTGCTCAGAGCCGGGCGCTTCGACCGACAGATTAATGTTGATTTGCCTGACCTGCAGGAGCGCAAGGAGATATTCAAAGTCCATCTTCGTCCGGTCAAGATTGACAAGAGTGTGGATGTAGACTTCCTTGCCCGTCAGACTCCGGGTTTCTCCGGTGCTGACATAGCCAACGTTTGCAACGAGGCAGCTCTGATAGCTGCACGTCATGACAAGAAGCATGTAGGTAAGCAGGACTTCCTCGATGCCGTGGACCGTATCATCGGAGGCCTTGAGAAGAAGACGAAGGTGATGACGGCCGAAGAAAAGAAGAGCATAGCCATCCATGAGGCCGGACATGCCACTATCAGCTGGTTCTGCCGTCATGCTGATCCTTTAGTAAAGGTCACCATCGTGCCTCGTGGTCAGGCCTTAGGAGCCGCATGGTATCTGCCAGAGGAGAGAGTCATTACAACGAAGGAGCAGATGCTCGACGAGATGTGCTCTCTGCTAGGAGGACGCGCCGCAGAGGAACTTTTCGTCGGAGAGATTTCCACAGGAGCTATGAACGACCTTGAAAGGGCCACGAAGAGTGCTTATGGCATGGTGGCTTATGCCGGAATGAGCGATCGCCTGCCCAATATCTGCTACTACAACAATCAAGAGTATCAGTTCCAGCGTCCCTATTCCGAGACTACGGCGAAGATTATGGACGACGAGGTGCTCAAAATGATACAGGAACAGTATCAGCGTGCCAAGAACATCCTGACCGAGCACAAGGAGGGTCATAAGCAGCTGGCAGAGCTTCTCTTCAACAGAGAGGTTATCTTCGCTGAGGATGTTGAGCGCATTTTCGGAAAGCGTCCTTGGACGAGCCGCAGTGAGGAAATCATCAAGGAGAACGAGGCCAATGCTCCCAAACTTGAGGACCAAAGCGAAGAAGTACGGAAGGCTCAGGCCGAGCATGAGGCACGGAAGAAGGAGAGTCAGCAGGCTGCCGGCGACGAGCCGAAGCCGGAGCCCACTAAAGGGCACGACATTCTTCCTGGCAATGTGGATTAAAGGATTAATGATAAGGCTATGACAGAGAAGCTTCAAAATCTCATTGTCCGCACCATTACGGGCATCTTGTTTGTCACTGTCATGGTAGTGTGCTTTCTCAGGCCACTTGCCATGATATTCCTGTTCTCCCTCATCACAGGACTGTCCATATGGGAGTTCACGGGGTTAGTCAATGCCCGACAGGGTGTAAATGTCAACCGCTTCATCACCACGGTAGCAGGTGTTTACTTCTTTCTTGCCGTGGCGGGAGTCAACAGCGGACTGGTGAGAACCTTTGCGGTATTCATTCCCTACCTTCTCACCGTCGTCTATCTTTTCATCAGTGAGCTCTATACCCGTAATGCCGATGCCATCAACGACTGGGCCTACGCCATGCTTTCGCAGATGTATATCGCCCTTCCCCTTTCCACGGTCAACGCCTTGGCCTTCCGCTCTACTCCCGACGGTGCCATACATTTCTATTATCTCCTGCCTCTGAGCGTATTCATCTTTCTTTGGATGAACGATACAGGTGCTTATTGCTCTGGCTCGCTCTTTGGCCGTCACAAGCTCTTCCCGCGCATCAGTCCCGGTAAGACTTGGGAGGGCAGCATCGGCGGAGGCATTCTTGTCATGGCTGTAGCCCTGCTTATCGGCTGGATAGAGCAGCGTGTGGGCGATGTATACTCTGGTCTTACACTCTTGCAGTGGATGGGACTGGGATTGGTCGTCGTTTTCTTCGGCACTTGGGGCGACCTTGTTGAGAGTCTTTTCAAGCGTACTCTCGGCATAAAGGACAGTGGCAACATCCTTCCCGGTCATGGTGGAATGCTCGACCGTTTCGACTCTTCGCTCATGGCGTTGCCGGCCTCTGTCATCTACATCTACACTCTGACACTTTTCTGAACTACCGGCATTGCTGTCCGCACCCTGCTGTCCTCATTCCAGGGTGCGGCAGTATGCCTGAAGCCTAATACCACAAACTCACTCTGTTCCTCTTTTCTCTTCTTCCCTTTCCTCTTTCCAACGCTTTCCTTGAGTACCGAATTCGCTGAAGGCCGGCCGATTCTTTATGGCCTCTTTCAGCTTGCTTTGCGTCTGGCCTTCTTTTATGAAATAACTCGAATGCTTTAGGATTTCTATGGAACCGTTTGGTTTCCTTAACTGAAATATTTCGATGGAAATTTGTTCGCATCGCGGAAATGTTGTACATTTGCCAATGGAATATAATTATGATAGAATGATAATATGAAGTACGTGATTATTGGAGGAGTGGCCGGTGGTGCCACGGCTGCAGCCCGTTTGAGGCGTCTGGACGAGAAGTGCGAAATTGTTCTCATCGAGAAGGGACAGCATATTTCTTATGCCAATTGTGGTCTACCTTATTATATAGGAGGAGTCATAGCCGACCGTGACCGGTTATTTGTGCAGACCCCAGCCGCATTCTCAAAGCGATTTAATATAGATGTACGGACTGAGACCGAGGCATTGTGCATCGATACGAAGCTCAAGACCGTGACCGTCAGTAATGGCGTGCGTGGCATGTACACCGAATCCTACGACAAACTGCTTTTGGCTCCTGGGGCCTTACCCGTTCGTCCGCAACTGCCCGGAATCGGGCTCGACGGCATCTTCACCTTGCGTAATGTGGCTGACACCGACCGCATTAAGGCATTCATGGAAGGCCATCCGGGGCGGAAGGCCGTTATTGTCGGAGGAGGATTCATCGGATTGGAGATGGCTGAGAACCTGGTGCATGCAGGCTGGACAGTGTCCGTGGTTGAAATGGCTCCACAGGTACTGGCTCCCATTGACTACAGCATGGCGTCGTTTGTACATCAGGAACTGACGAGTCACGGTGTTGAACTCCATTTGGAAAAAGCTGTGAAGAGTTTTGAGAATGCGGGTGGAAGCATAGGCGTGAACCTTAGTGACGGACAGACTCTTGTGGCCGACATGGTACTGCTGTCCATCGGTGTGCGCCCCAATACGAAGTTAGCCGAGGATGCCGGGCTGAAGTTAGGCAAGCGTGGCATCAGTGTAAACGAGTACATGCAGACTTCCAATCCCGATGTATACGCTGTAGGCGATGCCGTGGAGTTCGTCCATCCCCTCACTGCAGAGCCCTGGCTCAGTCTCCTTGCCGGACCGGCCAACCGACAGGCCCGTGTGGCCGCCGACAACATAGTGAAGGGTAACAGTGAGAGCTATGAAGGAAGCATCGGAACTGCCGTGGCCAAGGTCTTCGGTCTCACCATTGCCACTGCCGGACTGCCTGCCAAGCAGTTGAAGCAGCGCGGCATAGCCTATGCCAGCTCTACAACCACGTCGGCCTCGCATGCCGGCTATTACCCCGGTTCGTTCCCTCTCACTACGAAGCTCACCTTCGACCCTCATACAGGCCGTCTCTATGGCGCACAGTGTGTGGGCCACGATGGTGCTGACAAGCGTATCGACCAGTTGGCACTCATCATCAAGCATGGAGGAACAGTACGTGATGTCATGGCAATAGAGCAGGCTTATGCGCCGCCTTTCTCCTCGGCTAAGGACCCCATTGCCATTGCGGGCTATGTAGCAGGCAATATCATCAACGGCAGCATGCCGGTGATCTATTGGCGGGAACTGCGCGATGCTGACCGGCAGAAGCTCACTCTTATCGATGTGCGCACCAAGGAGGAGTTTGCATTGGGGGCCATTGACGGAGCCATCAACATACCCCTCGACGACATTCGCGACCGCATCGGTGAGATTCCACACGACAAGCCCATCGTGGTCTACTGTGCTGTGGGCTTGCGTGGATACCTTGCACAGCGCATTCTCCTTGGGCGTGGATACTCTCATGTGAGGAATCTCTCTGGAGGTTACAAGCTCTATTCCTCTGCCACCAGGCCGATTGTTACCGTGAAGTCCTATAAGCCGGAGATGACATCACC
Source organism: uncultured Prevotella sp. (assembly GCA_900314365.1). Taxonomy (GTDB): domain Bacteria; phylum Bacteroidota; class Bacteroidia; order Bacteroidales; family Bacteroidaceae; genus Prevotella. The sequence goes on from OMVH01000109.1 coordinate 10,781, forward strand.
CGAGAAGCCTTCCACCATTCTTCGCCTCGATGCCTGCGGACTTTCGTGCCCCGGACCCATCATCAAGCTCAAGCAGACCGTCGACAGCATGAGCCCGGGAAGCAGTGTCGAGGTGACAGCCACTGACCCCGGTTTCCCGCGTGATGCAAGAGCTTGGTGCGAGAGTACCGGCAACAGCTTCGTCAGTGCGTCGGAAGCCGATGGACTCCAGAAAGTGGTGGTGCGCAAGGGGAGTGGTGTCCCTACCGGGCAGCCTGCTCTCGCTCCGCAGCGCAACAAGACCCTCATCATGTTCAGCGACGACCTCGACCGTGCCATTGCCACGTTTGTACTGGCTAACGGTGCCGCCGCTACAGGCACCAAGGTGTCAATCTTCTTCACCTTCTGGGGACTGAATGTCATCAAGAAGGAGCACAAGCCCCGCGTACGCAAGGACTTCTTCGGCAGGATGTTCAGTTGGATGCTTCCCTCCTCATCGCGCAAGCTCCATCTCTCTCAGATGAGCTTCTGCGGATTGGGCGACCGTCTGATGCGCTTCATCATGCGCCGCAAGGGCATCGAGCAGCTTGAGGACCTTCGCCAGACAGCTATGGATGCCGGTGTCGAGTTCATTGCATGCCAGATGACGATGGACATGATGGGAATAGCCAAGGAAGAGCTCCTCGACGGTGTCACCGTAGGTGGTGTGGCCACTTACATGCAACGTGCCGAACAGGCTAATGTCAACCTCTTTATCTGATTCAACCATGTTCGACAAGCAGAAAATGTGTCGCCTGCGCGACATCTATCGTTCCATTATGGAACTGGAGAACGGAATGGAAGCAGCCTATGGCCTCAATCTCAATGAGGCTATGCTGCTCTGTAGTCTGAGCGACAAAGGCAATATGACGGCTGGTGAGGTGGGGGAGTGCCTGGGCCTGACACAATCGAATGCGTCGAAAGTGATACGTTCGCTCGAGAAGAAAGGACTGTTGAGGCGCTCGCTCGACAAGAACGACAAGCGTGTGATGCACTTTCAGCTCACCAGGGCCGGTAACGAGAAGCTCTCAGGGATGGACTGTCATAGCATTGAACTCCCGCCCATGCTTGAGGATTTGTAGCTGGCGGAGCAGGGCTTCGGTGTATGCCCCATGTTTGCAGTCTTTGGATTGAGGGGAACCGCCTTCCTACTATGAGGGTGGGGTAGGAATTGAGGCCGTTTTACTGCTATTTGTAAAAACAATAGAAAAAATGGGGCCTCTAAAATCGTTTCTTTTTCACCAAGTCCCACTTTGCTCTGAAATATGCGATTTCTCGTGATATTTGTAAGATGCTGATAATTAGGCTATTGAGGTTTCTCTTGCCTTCCGGTGCTCTCAAAATACTCAAGAAAGGGCCGAAAAAGTCCCTATTTTGAGCCTCTCGAAGTACTGTCTCGAGCCTCTCGAAGTCCTATCTCGAGCCCCTCGTAGTCCTATCACGAGCCTCTCGTAGTCCTATCTCGACCGCGAAGCATCCAAAAAAGGTGCTTCGTGCGCCTTGATTTTCTCTATTTCGAGGTTTTTAGTCGACAAGAATTTGTAAAGACTTTTTGTGGGTAATTTTGTGGCGTTCTTATTGGAAATTTGTGGTTATCAAAACCCATCTGTGAGCAGGGGAGTCCTGCAAGCTGCCGTTTCTTGTGTATGGCTGTGACGGGAAGCCCCTATCACAGTTTAGGGATTTTCCACCTTCACTTTAGGGAATTACCAGCGTAGATTGTGTGTTCTTGTGTTATCTTTGCAATGTAATCCAATGGGGACGTAGGTTGCAGGCCTCTGCTCGGGTTGGTTACATCAAGTTGAACTCAAAGAACATACAGCTATGAAGAAGATTACTATTGGTATCGTTGCCGCCATGATGCTGGCCGGTACAATGAATACGAATGCACAGGGTTACGGACGTTATGACCGTCGTGATGTTCCCCGGCAGAGGGGAATGCGTGGCGAGTATCATGCCCGCCGCGACTATGCCATGCGTGATGGCCGCTACAGGATGGACGGTCCTCACTGCTCACGCCGGGTGGTAGTGAGCAGAGTCTATCCGGCTCCGCCTCCTCCTCCGCGCCGTAGAGAGGTCTATGTGGTGGCTCCTCCCCCTCCACCACCCCCTCCTCCAGCACCCCGTCGCCGCTATGATCGCAGAGCCGGCAATGTGGCTGTAGCAGCTGCCGTCGGTGCTGTCGTGGGAGCTATCGTGGTGGCGGCGACACAATAAGAGCAAGGATGTGAATAACGAGGTGTTGTCTCGCAGAGCTTAAAGCCTGTGGGGCAGCACCTTTTTTCGCGACCATAATTGATAAGCCCAATTCTTGCTCCTGCCTATTCGTTTCTGCGATAGGCTAAGGGCGAGATGCCCGCGTGCTGTTTGAAGAAGCGACAGAAGAAGCTGCTGTTCGGGAATCCCAGACTGTCGGCAATCTGTGTCACTTGCTCGTCGGTGTGGCGAAGCATGATTTTTGCTTTTATCACCAGCGCCCGGTCAATCCACTCCTTGGCCGTCTCACCACTGATGTCGCTGACGATGGTGCCCAAGTAGCGTGATGTCATGCAGAGGCGGTCGGCATAATAGTCGAGAGTGTGAGCTTCTTGCGCATGTTCATTCACCATCCTGACAAAGTGGTCGAACACTTTGCGGCGATGGGATACGGGCTCATGCTTGCGCTCCTCCTGGTGCTCCAAACACAGCTCGAAGAGCGAGAGCAGCGGCCCCACACTGAGTCCTGTCAGCCGTCGTGTGTCGTAGGGAAGCTGAGTGATGGACCACAGCGCGTCCATACAGCGGCCGAAGGTGGCGAATTCTTCTTTAGAGGTATGGAGGATGCGGTGGCAGGCATACTGCTGGAAGAGCGAGGGCGGCCGACCGTTGAAGGCCAGGTTGAGTTGCTCTTCATCGAAGGCCACCCCCGTGATATCGAAGTCCTCGGTCATCTGACCTATTTGAAGGATGCTGCCACGCCCGATGTACACCACGTCGCCCTCCAGAAAGTCGGTTTCCAAGAGATTGAGCGAGTAGTGGCATCGTCCCTTACGCACGATGAGAATTCGCGCATCTTGGAAGAAGAATGGTTCCGGGCTGGCAAAGTTGCGGATGATGGGTTTGGCACTGCGCGCCATGGCAATGTTGTCCTCGAGGAAAATGCCGTCAATGTCGTTTCCGATGTGCTTATCCATAATGGCACGCATCGTCTCGAAGCTGAGACGACGCAAAGGCTGGGTGTCTGTTTTTCTTTCCCGTTTCATAGAGTGTGGTGTTTAACCATGTTGCTGGTCGTGTGATTTCGTTTCTGTACGCAAAGATAACGATTTCGTTATATTGATGGCTCATTTTTCTTAGGAATTGTACAAATAGGACATTAACCATTGGTAATAGATAATAGTAGTAGCCAAGAACCGCTGTAACTTTGCAGCCGAAATCAAAATCATAGAACGATGAAGACAAGACAACTCTTGACCGTGTTCCTGATGCTGAGCCCACTTGTCCTGCGAGCCCAGCTAACGCTTGACAGCTGCAGGCAGAAGGCCCGCGACAACTATCCTGTGGTCAGGCAGTATGGATTGCTCGACCGCAGCCGCAACTACACCCTCGACAACATTGGCAAGGCGTGGTTGCCTCAGTTGAGCGCTACCGGGGGTGCGGCTGCCTTTACTGACCTTCTGGACATTCCCTCTCGGGCTCAGGCTCTCACCAGAGACACAAGGAACTGGATGGCCGGAGCCATGGTAAGCGTGCAACAGCAAATTTATGATGGTGGGCAGACCGCGGCTCGAAAGAACACAGCCCAGGCTGAGACAGAGGTGAACCGCCGCAATGTCGATGTGTCGATGTATGCAGTCAACGACCGTGTGGAGCAACTTTTCTTCGGTATTCTGCTCCTCGACGAGCAGTTGAAGCAGAACCGGTTGCTGCACAACGACCTCGGCATCAGCGAACGGCAGGTGACCGACTTGATGAAGGGCGGACTCGCTAATGCCACGGATGTCGACGCTGTCAAGGTGGAAGAAGTGAAGTGCCGGCAGAGCGAGGCCTCGCTCACTGCCGCCCGTCAGGCCTGCCTGCGCATGCTCGGTTACTTCATCGGTGAACGGCTCAGCGACTCCACAACTCTTGTTGTCCCACGCGAAGAGACTGTAGCGACGGAAGCTTCTGCCCGGCCTGAATTGCAGTGGTATGAGGCACGGCAGTCGCTGCTCGGCTATCAGCACAAGCAGCTTAATACCAGGCTCCTGCCCACTGTGAAAGCCTTTGGTGCGGCTATGGCCCACACGAGTGTTGCCGACATGATGCACAACACGTTTGCAGCAGCCGGAGTGACAGTCAGCTGGAACATCGGTGCTCTCTACACGCGCAAGAACGACCTGCGCAAGCTGCAGGTGGAGGCCGAGCGTATCGATGCTGAGCGGCAGACTTTCCTCTTCAACAACCATCTGCAAAACGACGAGGTGCAGGGGCAGATAGCCTCGCTCAGACGGCAGCTCGAACTCGACCGTGAGGCCGTCACCCTGCGTGAGGCCATCTACAGCAAAAGCATGAAAAAGGTGAAGTTAGGTACTGAGACTGTCAATGAGATGCTGCGCGATGCTATTGCCGTGAGCCAGGCCCGACAACAACAGAGCTTGCACGACATTCAGCTGCAACAAGCTCTCTGCCACCAGAGAACCTTGAACGGACGGTAGGCGAAAAGGATATGAAAACGATAAAACTCAAACAAAGGAACATGAATCTGCAAATGATGAAGAAATATTTCTTGCTTTTCCTCGCTGCTCCACTCCTCGCAGCCTGCGGCGAGGGCCATAAAGACTATGATGCTAGAGGCAACTTTGAGGCTACCGAGGTGACGGTGTCGGCTCAGCAAAACGGCCAATTGCTCTATCTCAATGCCGAGGAAGGCAGTCTGCTCGATGCGGGCGAAGAGGTGGGGCTGGTAGACACCACACAACTCTGGCTCAAGGCCCGGCAGCTCGGTGCCACGCGCAACATCTACGCCACACAGCGTCCCGACATCGAAAAGCAGGTGGCCTCGCTTCGGCAGCAACTCGACAAGGCCGAGCAGGAGCAGCGCCGCTATGCCGGGCTCACTGCCGAAGGAGCTGCCAACCGAAAGCTTCTCGATGACGCCACGGCACAGGTGAAGGTGCTCAGACGCGAGATTGCAGCCGCTCTCTCATCGCTCAACAACAATACCCTGAGCCTCAACGCGCGGATGAGCCAAACCGACATACAGCGCTATGAGGTGCTCGACAACCTCAGTAAGTGCCACGTCAGGGCACCTCTCAGCGGTACTGTTCTGGAGAAATACGCCGAGAGCGGCGAGTACGCCACTGTGGGCAAGCCGCTCTTCAAGATGGCCGACATGAAGCACGTGTTCCTGCGTGCCTACCTCACTTCGGCACAGCTCAGCAGGGTCCAGACAGGGCAAACCGTCACGGTGTTTGCTGACTACGGTGGAGGAAAACGCAAGGAATACAAGGGCCGGGTGACATGGATTAGCGACCAAAGCGAGTTCACCCCCAAAACCATTCTCACTGATGACGAGCGTGCCGACTTGGTCTATGCTGTGAAGATTGCCATCAACAACGATGGTGGCATCAAGACCGGCATGTATGGGGAGGTGAAGCTATGAGTGGTTACAGGGGCATGAGGACAGACAACGTGGGGGCTGATACCATCTTGAGTAAAGATTGTTCAGAGGCCAGTATCGTAGTCACGAATGTCAGCAAAAGCTATGGTCGGGTGAAGGCACTTGACGGTGTGTCGTTCTCGGTACGTCGCGGTGAGCGCTTAGGTCTCATCGGGCCCGACGGCTCAGGCAAGACATCGCTTTTCCGCATCATGGCTACACTGCTGTTGCCCGACAAAGGCAGAGCGACGGTGGAGGGCTATGACACGGTGAAGGACATGCGTGCCATCCGCGGCATCGTGGGCTACATGCCCGGCAAGTTCTCGCTCTACGAGGACCTCACCGTGGAAGAAAACCTGAACTTCTTCGCTACTCTTTTCGGTACGACCCCCGAAGAAGGCTACGATACCATTAAGGACATCTACGGTCAGATAGAACGTTTCCGTCATCGCCGTGCCGGAGCACTCTCGGGAGGCATGAAGCAGAAGCTCGCCCTCTCGTGTGCCCTTGTCCACCAGCCCAGGGTGCTGTTTCTCGACGAGCCTACGAAAGGTGTCGACCCCGTCAGCCGCAAGGACCTGTGGAATATGCTCGGACAGTTGGAAGAGCGGGGCATCACCATTGTAGCCGCTACGCCCTATCTCGACGAGATAAGGCGGTGCCAGCGGGTGGCCTACCTCAGCGAGGGACAGCTGCGCGATGTGGGCACTCCCGACGACATCCTCCGCGAGTTCAGCGATGTCTTTACGCCCACAGCACTCTCAGAGACTGACAAGCCCGTCGTCACAGCAGAGCGCGAGAAAGTCATCTCGGTGAAGCATCTTGTCAAGGCTTTCGGTTCGTTCCATGCCGTCGACGACATTTCGTTTGATGTCTCTCGTGGTGAGATATTCGGCTTTCTCGGTGCCAACGGCGCAGGTAAGAGCACAGCCATGCACATCCTTACAGGACTCAACCGGCCGACGAGTGGAGTGGGGATGGTGGCGGGTTACGACATCAACACCGAGAGCGAACTCATCAAGCGGCACATTGGATACATGAGTCAGCGCTTCTCGCTCTACAACGATCTCACTGTCAGGGAGAACATTCGCCTTTTTGGTGGCATCTACGGCATGAGCGACCGGGCTATCAGAGAAGAGACACGACGATTGCTCGACAGCCTGCACTTCACCGGCCATGCCGACGACATCGTGGGCAGCCTGCCCTTGGGATGGAAACAGAAGCTGGCTTTCTCGGTGAGCATCTTCCATCATCCCGAGGTGGTCTTCCTCGATGAACCTACGGGCGGAGTGGACCCTTCCACGCGTCAGGAGTTCTGGACCCTTATCTACGAGGCGGCGCACCGTGGCATCACTGTCTTCGTCACCACGCACTATATGGAGGAGGCCGAGTACTGCAATCGCATCTCCATTATGGTTGATGGGAAAATACGCGCTATGGGCTCGCCCGCAGAGCTGAAAGCCAAATACCACGAGGCAGATATGGACGGCGTGTTTACTTTGCTGGCCAGGGAAGGAAAGAGAATTTGATGAATTGCAAATTACGATTAGGGCGTTACTGATTAGAAATTACGACATGGCGAATCATAAATTTCGGTTTAACAAGCATGCTGCTGCTCTCCCTTTGGAGAAAGCAACGGGAGCGAGTCGACGCTCTGTCATGGTATCCTTCATTTTCAAGGAGACCAAGCATATCGTCCGTGACAAGCGCACGCTGCTCATCCTCTTGGGTATGCCGATGGTGATGATGCTGCTCTTCGGCTTCGCCATCCGCACCGACGTGGAGAATGTGCGGACGGTGTTGGTGACGGCTTCGCACGATGCAGCTACTCAGCGTGTGGCTCACGAGGTGGATGCCTCCCCTTATTTCACAGTGGTGGAGACGGTGCCTACTGCCGGGGCAGCCGAGTATCTCATGCGACAGCAGAAAGCCGACATAGCCCTGGTGTTTTCACCTCACTACGGACGCCATCTTGCTGACGGCACGGCGCAGTTGCAACTCATCACCGATGCCACCGACCCTAACATGGCACAACAGTATGTGGCCTATGCCCGTCAGGTCATTGCCCGTACGGCAGCCACACCTATAAACATCAGATATTTCTATAATCCAGAGATGGAGAGCTCCTACAACTTCGTGCCGGGTATCATGGGTATGCTCCTGTTGCTTGTCTGTGCACTGATGACTTCCATCAGCATAGTCAGGGAGAAGGAGCGCGGCAGCATGGAGGTGCTCCTCGTCAGTCCCGTGCGTCCCTTGTTGGTCATCGTGGCTAAGATGGTACCCTATATGGTGATGGGCTTTGTCATTCTTACTGCTATCTTGCTCATGGCTTACTATCTGCTGCAAGTGCCGCTCACGGGCAGCATCGCACTCATCTATCTGCTCTCCATGCTCTACATACTCCTGGCTTTGTCGCTGGGACTGCTCATCTCCACGGTGGCCGACACACAGATGACGGCTCTGCACTTCTCAGCTATGGTGTTGCTCATGCCCTGCCTCTTGCTCTCGGGCATGGTGTTCCCTATAGAGAGCATGCCCCGTGTACTGCAATGGATAACCTATATCGTACCGCCCCGCTATTATGTCGAGGCCATGCGCAAGTTGATGATAATGGGTACAGGCTTTAGCAGCATCAGGTCCGACTTCTTTGTTCTGCTCGCTATGACAGTCGCTCTCATGTCACTGGCTCTGAAGAACTACAAGCAGAGGCTTGAGTAATTAGAAATCATGAATTACGAGTTAGACATTAAGACTTGGAGATGAATATTAGTTTATTAAGACATTTGCTCCGCAAGGAGTTTTTGCAGATACGTCGTAATCCCTTTCTGCCTCGCCTTATTGTGGTGTTTCCCATTGTGATGATGTGCGTCATGCCGTGGGTGATGAACATGGAGGTGAAGGACGTGCGTGTCGATGTGGTGGACAACGACCGTTCACCGTCCTCTCAACGGCTCGTGCACCGCATTGAACAGTCGCCCTACTTCCACTTCAACGGGCAACCGGGTACCTACTCCGAGGCAATGGGCGACATCACCAGCTCGAAAGCAGACCTCCTCTTGGTCATTCCCCGTCATGCCGAGAGAGATGCCGTGCGAGGCCATTGGCCCCAGCTGCTCATTGCCGCCAATGCTGTGAATGGTACGAAGGGTGCTCTCGGCGCGTCCTATCTCTCACAGACTGCGGCTTCAGGGGCAGCACAGATGGCTCGAACAAGTGGTGGTGGGGCAGAAGCCTTTGCACCTCTATACCTATATAATAAGAACCTCAACTACAAGACCTACATGATACCGGCGTTGATGACCATTCTCGTCATACTCTTTTGCGGTTTCCTGCCTGCGCTGAATATCGTAAGTGAGAAGGAGACGGGAACCATCGACCAAATTAACGTCACGCCAGTAGGCAAAGGGTTGTTCATACTCTCCAAACTCATTCCCTACTGGATTATCGGCTTGGGTGTAATGACAGTGTGCTTCCTGCTCTCCTGGCTTGTCTACGGCATCACCTGCCAGGGAAATATCCTGTGGATGTATGTGCTTGCCCTGCTGCTCATCCTCACCATCAGCGGGCTGGGGCTCATCGTATCAAACTATAACGACACGTTGCAGCAGTCCATCTTTGTGATGTGGTTCATCATCGTCTGCCTTATCCTACTGTCTGGTTTGTTCACACCCGTTGCCTCCATGCCCGCATGGGCTCAGTGGCTGACCAGCATCAATCCATGCCGGTGGTTCATCGACGGTGTGCGCACGGTGTTCGTGCGAGGAGGTGACATCGGGTGCGTTGTACCTGAACTGCTGATACTCAGTGTCTTTGCAGTTGTGATGGACTGTTGGGCCGTAAGGAGCTACAGGAAGCGAGGATGATAGAAGCAAAGTTAAACCTTGTTGTTTTTGGGTAAAAAACTGCCAATTCTTTGGAGCGTGATGATTTTTGTGCTATCTTTGCATTGTAATTATTACAAAGTAAGGTTCTAAAAAACAATGACATTATGAAGGAACTTAAAGGAACAAAGACAGAGAAGAACCTGCAGGAGGCTTTTGCAGGTGAGAGCATGGCTCGCAACAAGTACACTTATTTTGCTTCTAAGGCCCGTAAGGATGGCTTCGAGCAGATAGCAGCTATCTTCGAGGAGACAGCCAACAATGAGAAGGAGCATGCTAAGCTTTGGTTCAAATATCTTGAAGGAGGTGAGCTGAAGAGTACGCGTGAGAACCTCAAGGCTGCCGCTGAGGGTGAGAACTACGAGTGGACCGACATGTATGACCGCATGGCAAAGGATGCCGAAGAGGAAGGCTTCACGGAGCTGGCCTATAAGTTCCGCGCCGTGGCTGCCATTGAGAAGACTCACGAGGAGCGCTATCGCAAGCTGCTGAAGAACATTGAGGACGCCTTGGTGTTCAGCCGTGACGGCGATGCCATCTGGGTATGCCGCAATTGCGGACACGTCGTGGTAGGTCCGAAGGCTCCCGGTATTTGCCCCGTGTGCAAGCATCCGCAGAGTTTCTTCGAGCTTAAGGCTGAGAACTTCTAAGGATATTATTCCACTCTTATTATAGAAAACGAGAGCTCCCGCACCCTTCAGGCATTGTGCCTGGCAAGGTGTGGGAGCTCTTGTTTTTGTCATGCTTTATCCGCAGTGGAAGAACTTTTCCACAAGAGGCGGCAGGTCCTCTGGATGCTGGTTGACCGTCGTCCGCAGGCTGCGGTCGTTGTAAGCCCGAAGCTCGGACAGTGTGGCATCAATGAGCTTGGGCGAGAAGATGCCGTACTGCTCGAACAGCTTGCGTTGCTTCTCAAGACAGTCTGCCGACGCGGCGCAACTGTCGGGCAACTGTTTCAGCCTGCTGCGCTGCTCCGCATATTGGTCGTCATGGATGTTCACGTCGACATAGGTCTCGTCGGCCAGCTTCAGAGCGTTGGGCATTTCCAGTCCGTGCAGGCAACCCGTGCAGATGCCGGCAAGCATCTCGTAAGGTTCTGCCGAGCCGTCGGCCGAACGGATTTCAAAGGTCTGTTTGTCAGACGTGTCGAAGTGGTGGGCAGGCTCTCCGGGATTAGCCTCTCTGCACATGTCCACTCCGCGGCTCCAACCCAACGGTACTCTTACCAGTGCCGAGCGGTTGCGGTCGGCCCAGCACACATTGGTAGGTGCCTCCTGATGAGGTACAAGCCGGAAGTAGGACGTAGGGTTACGGTTGCCAAAAGCTGTCAGTGCGGGTGCCACGTCAAGCAATCCGGCGATGGCTTTACGCGCGGTGTCGGAGAGTCGACCGTCCTCGGTCATCACGCTTTTTCCATCTTTCATCAGTCGTATATGGAAATGGAGCCCGCTCCCGGCCTCACCGGTTGTAATCTTAGGAGCGAAGGTTACGTCGTAGCCCTCACGGTAGCCAAGGTTGCGGATTACCCATTTGGCAATAAGCAACTCGTCGGCAGCCTTCTGAGCCGGTACAGGCAGCAGCTCTATCTCGTTCTGCTCGTACATCAGTCCGTCCCTGACAAAGTTGCCTACCTCAGAGTGCCCGTACTTGATGATGCCGCCGGCCCTTGCGATGTATTCCATGCAGCGTGTCCTGAAAGCACCGGCCTTGGCGTAGGGTCCCGATTCATGGTAGCCATGCTGCTCACGGGCTGGATAGGCAGTCTCAGCAGGCTTGATGACATAGTATTCCAGTTCGCCCATAGCGTGGAAGTCGAGGCCCGTGCGCTCCTTCATGGTGCTCACGGCCTTGCGCAGGGTCCATTCAGGCGAGCTCTCCAAGGGATGACCGTCCTTGTCGAAGAAAGAACAGAGCATGCAGAGCGTGGGGTGCTCGGCAAAGGGGCTCAGAAATGCAGTGGAGAAGCGGGGCAGCACGTAGAGGTCGCTGTTAGAAGCCTCAATGTAGTTGAAGAGCGAAGAGCCGTCCACTCGCTCGCCGCAGGTCAGGATAGAGCGCAGATAGGCCAGGCTTGTGATGACAAAGCTCAACGTCTTCAGACGGCCGTCGCCTCCGGGATACATGAGATTGAGTAAGTGAACATCATTGTCGCTGATGAAGCGGATGATGTCGTCCATGGTGAACTCCTCGGGCTGCTTTTGCAACTGAGCCACCAGGGGATTAATGTTCATAAGTATTTGTTCGTCGTTCATTTGATAATAGGTATTTAGTAGAGTTCCTTTTAGTAAATGCTACGGAAGCCCCGTAGGCTTGCGTGCAAATGTAGTAATTCTTTTTGATTACAGCAAAGAAAGAAACTTGAAAATTTGTGCCGGGCAGATGCTACGTCGAGTGTTGGATGACGGATTCCAATGGCTAATGAAAAAAGATGAGTTCTGAATGACATCAGCGTGATGTTTTTATTCAAGTTCCGCAAGCGCTTATACCCTTTTTGGGTGGTAGTGTCTCACTGATGGATACCGATTTTGTTGAGGCAGGTGAGCTCCAAATGAAGAGAGTGTGCAATGGAAAACTTTGTTTTTTGATACGGAAAAAGGTGCGTTAAATAATGCTAACACTAACCGAATCCTTTACAAATAAAAATC
>OMVH01000195.1 GCA_900314365.1 uncultured Prevotella sp.
TAGTGCAAACGAGAGGAATGACAAAGAAAAAGCTTGTCTTTTTCTTTTCATTCCCGAGTGCAGCCTATCTTATGGAAAGATAGTGCAAACGAGAGGAATGACAAAGAAAAAGCTTGTCTTTTTCTTTTCATTCCCGAGTGCAGCCTATCTTATGGAAAGATAGTGCAAACGAGAGGAATGACAAAGAAAAAGCTTGTCTTTTTCTTTTCATTCCCGAGTGCAGCCTATCTTATGGAAAGATAGTGCAAACGAGAGGAATGACAAAGAAAAAGCTTGTCTTTTTCTTTTCATTTCCGAGTGCAGCCTATCTTATGGAAAGATAATTCGATAAGTGAATAGTAAGTGTGGAACCTTATTTTTTGCCTTCGGTCATTGTTTGCATGCCAGTCGTATTTCCTCCATGAGAGAATAAGTATCCATCAGTGATTCCAGCGATTGTAACGAATCCGTCTTCCGTCCTTCAACTGCATCAACAAAATGCTTGATGGTATCAAAGTAGCCTTGGGTGACTATTTGGTTGTTGGCAGAGGTTGGCACGAACTCATTCCTTCCATAAAGTCTCGTCGTAACTTCGTCATGACGGAACACTTTCTCCAAGGGAATGCCCATGAGAGTCCTTTGTTTGGGCGTGAAAACAAGATGGTCCATTTGTTGCAGCTCATAGACACCTTTTTGGGTATTAATGGTAAGGCTCTCTTTGGCGTTGTTCCATGAATAGCCAGTTGAAAGTTCGAGCACCCCTTTTGCTTTAGTGTGACAGAGCATCACATACAGGGTATGTCCATCCACCCTCTCTACCCATTTGACCTTGGCACTGCCGAATAAGAGCGTCACGCAATCCAAAGGATGGATGAAGAGGTCCAACAAGGCCTCGCCCTCAGGATAAGCGCCTGTCAGGTACATGAGATTGTATCCCATGCCATTGCCGCACTTTTCCAATTTGCTCTTCAGTATCTGCATGGCTGGTGCACGGCGTTTTTGCAAGTCGACGACTACGGTGGAGGTGCCGGCAGACTTGCTCATTGCTATCAATTGCTGCAATTCGTCCTTGCTTTGACAGGGAGGTTTCTCGATGAACAAGGCTTTGCCATGTTTTATTACCTCAGAGGCAATAGAAAAGTGAGCGCTTGGAGTGGCTGATACGAAGACGCCTTTCACAGCGTCGTCGCTTAGTATTTCGTCCACTGACGTTGTAGCCTTTACACCAGGACGGGCAGCTTCTATGAGTGGAAGCTTGTCCTTTGATTTGCAACAGATGTACTTCAGCGGAACGTGTAGATAGTCAAGTACCGGGTAGAGGTTTGCTGTGCTGTGACTGCCAATGCCGATGAAGGCGTATTTATGCTGATAATGAAGTCCTAACAGCTTCAGACTTCTGATATGCTTATAGCGTTCGATGATGCTCTTGATGTTTTCCATTTGTCAACTGATTCTTTTGATGTATTCTCGGTAGGTCTCTTTGGAATCCGATGTCCATTGGTAGTATCCATAGACTTTCTCGATAACTTTCTTGGGCAGGAAGCGCTCAAGATTGCGCAGAAGAATGATGTCGTATTTGCGGTGGAAATTAATCCAGCAACCATTGCATTCTTTGGAGTACTTACACTGAGTGCAGGCCGACTGGCTCGAATTGAAAATCTCATCCAACGTGTTCTTATGGATATTGCCCAACACGACATTGAGGTTCTGGCACAAAGGCACGTCACCATTCGAGTGAATGACCAGTTCGCTGAAGATACTTTGGCAGCGTAACCGCAGATTACCGTTGCGCCATTCGTCGTAGAGAGCTACGAAGTCGAAGTTCTCGTCAGTATTATGAATGGATGGCGGTATCTGCTCCACGAAGTTTTTTATGTCAGCTTTGAGCAAGTCGGCAGTTGTGTCAAAGAAGTCCATCGTTCCGTAGATACCTATCCTGACGTCCACGTTGAGTTGCCGGGCCAAGTGTATGACAAAGTCCATATCCTTGAAGTCATTCCACGGTGACAGACAGAACATCAGTGATACAGGCAACTCGTCCTTCAAGGTTTCAACTACCTCTATAACCTTATCATATCCGTTGACGCCCCTCATGTACTGATAGGTTGTCCTGTCGCCATCAAGCGACACGTACAACCGTTTGGGATGATAAAGCCTCACGCACTTGATTACTTTCTTAGCTGCTAAACAGTTGCTCAGCAGCGTATAGTTGGGGTGGTGCTTGCAGAACCATTCCATGATGGCCTCGGCCTCTGGGTGGAGCACGAACTCTCCGCCCTCCAACCCCACAGTGGTCTGTGACGTAACGCAACTGCTATCCATGATGGTCTTGATGTCCTCAAGGCTGAGGTTCTCTTCTGGTTTCTTCCAAATGGAACAGTGCTTGCAGCGCGACTGGCAGTTGGTAGTGGAGTAAATCATCAGTTGGCTCAATGTCTTATGCCGGGAACGCGTGATGTTGTTAAGATAGAGCATCCCGTTAAGCAAATAGTCTTTTAGTTTGTACATTGTTTGTTCTATGAGCGTTTTTTGCTGTCTAACTATAAAGAGACAGCAAACGCTCAAAAGACTGCACGAGGCCTACCAATTAAACCTAAGGCCGAAGGGCATGGTCACCGAGAACGGATGTTCAGTCCAGATGGTATGCACTGAACTGCCATTGGGGATGAACCAGTTTACTGTGGGCTCCATATAGAGGCTCCAGTGCGGCAGGAAACGTAGCTGCAGTCCGATGCCTGCGCCAACCGACCATTGGAAGGGTGGAGTGAAATGCCAGTTGTCCTTGTAGGGTACAGTTGTACCAGTGACATATTGCTCGTTGGCTTTGCCGTACAAAGGTATGTTCATCAGTAGTCCTGCTGATGAATAAATCGTCCAGAACTTTCTGTCAACCCATTTGTACGATGCGCGCAGGGGTAGGCCTAAGTAATGTACTTTCTGTGTCTTGCGAATATAATAGCTGTCTTCACCCAACGTAAATTGAGACTTCAGGAGCGAATACTGCAACCCAGTCTCCAGGCTCCATCGGCCTCCTAAGTCCTTCATAAGCGAGAAGCCCCACGTGACGGGCCTGTCGTGGCTCTCGCGCTCCGCTATCTTGCCGCTATTGTGCTTGGCTATCGTCATCAGTGCCAGCGTGTCGGCAGTCTGTCCGCTCAGTTTCTTCGTCTGTAGATAGGCGTAATAATCCTCCCATGTTGAGAATGTTGTGGGACCTATCGGGGCATCAATGTCTGGCAGTCCGCTATTGCTACCCTTCATCAGTTTGTAGGCTGTTTGAGCTAAAGCAGAGCCCAAGGATCCGGAGGCGAGCAGTTGCCAGCCATTTGACCGACTACGTGTAGTCTCTGCCATAAGCCTGTCGTCGGCTATCGTCGCCAATACTCTGGCTGTGTCGGGATAACTATAAGTGCTGTCGGGTTCCGTCAAGGCAACGGACTTTGTGGTATCTGACGCCTGCTGTCGACCGATGTCCACGGTGGAATCTTGACTGAGACCGTGTGGGGGCAGACTACTTTTTGCTGATGTGGTTGCTGATTTCTCAGGGACGGTGTAAGTTACTCTGGACCTTGTTTCCATCAGTTTCTTCTGCGGCATTGACAGAGATTCCCTTGATGTAGCGGCCGGGTACTTGAATTCTTCTGTT
>OMVH01000040.1 GCA_900314365.1 uncultured Prevotella sp.
GAATGACTAACCTTAGTCATTCCGATTAATCATGCCCAAAAGACTGAGTAGTTACTTGATGTCGCAAAAGTAACTAAATATTTTTAAATGCTTTATGATTTGGAAAGAAAAATGTAGGCTTGGTACTCTTTTCTTTTTATTCTGGCATTGTTGCAAGGTGGCCCTTGAGGTGAGGTGTGGGTTTGCACCTGCCTTATGGCTTTTGTATATATGGTCACATTAAAAGAAGGTGGGGATGAACATCCGTCAGCTCTTGCTGCGAAAGTTCATCCCCATCTTCTTTATCACCCGTTGCAGGGTAAATCCTGTCAGCTGTTCTTTTCCTTGTCGAAGGCTTCAGCCTCGGCAGCTGCGATGATGTCTTCCTTCGACTGTGGTGCTGCACTTATGTCGCTGAGGTCGAAATCCTCGTTCTGTTCCGCCTCTTTGGGCTGTTCTGTCTCATCGTCGCGATACATGGGAGAGCGGCGGCGCGGACGTGTGGGACGGTCGGTATAGACCTTCTCCTGGAAGGCTGTGACGTGCTTCTCCTCCTCGGGTATGCTGTTGTCGGAAGTGATGATGAACTCCGAGCTCTCCGAGGTATCGGGAACGTTCTCCACCGGCTCTTCTTCCATCTTTGTGCGGTTGGCCTTAGCCTCGAAGACAGCGTCGAGGAACTTTGGCTCCTTCTTCAGCTTCTCGAGTGTAAGTTTTGAAGCCTGCTGTTGGCTCTCCTTCTTGGAGTAGCCTGCTCCTGAGCATCCCTTCTCTCCCTCAAGCACAGCCTGGTAGCAGAATTTGGGACTGCCGTTATTGTCGTTTTTCTGTTCTATGAGTACGAAGGAGAGCTTCACGCGGTTCTTCTGGCTCCATTCGATGAGCTTGCTTTTGAAGTTCACCTCTTTGTAAGCTACCTTGTCGATATTTATCATCTGCGAGAGGATTCGCTTTTCCATGAACCTCATACACATGTCGTAGCCGCGGTCGAGGTACATGGCACCGACGAGCGCCTCGAAAGCATTGCCGCCGAGGTAGCTGTTGTGCGATTGTCCGCGCCCGTTGCTCAGGATGAGCTTGTCGATGCCCATTTCCTTGGATAGCTTGTTGAGCGTCTCCCTCTGTACGAGTTTGCTGCGCGTGTTGGTGAGAAAACCCTCGCGTTTTCCCGGGAAGTGACGGTAGACGATGTCGCCCACGATAGCGTCGAGGATGGCATCGCCAAGGAACTCGAGCCGCTCGTTGTTGACCGGCTTGCCCTTTTTGTTGCGGTGCATCACACTCTTGTGCATGAGCGCCTGCTCGTAGTAGCTAATCTCGTGAGGATAGAAGCCGAGGATTTGTCGTAGAGACAAATAAAGCTCCTTATTCTTGCGAAAAGGGAGCTTTATCCGATCGATAAGATTACTATTCAGCATATTTCTTGAATACAACACATGCGTTGTGCCCACCGAATCCGAAGGTGTTGCTCAGTGCAGCCCTTACGGTGCGCTTCTGGGCTTTGTTGAATGTGAAGTTCATGTTGTAGTCGAGCTCCGGGTCATCATCGCCCTCAGTGTGGTTGATGGTGGGCGGGATGATGTCGTCGCGTACAGCCATCACACATGCCATAGCCTCCACGGCACCGGCAGCACCCAGCAGGTGGCCTGTCATACTCTTGGTAGAGCTGATGTTCACCTTGTAGGCCCAGTCGCCGAAAACATCCTTGATAGCCTTGGCCTCAGAGATATCTCCCACGTGGGTCGATGTGCCGTGCACGTTGATATAGTCGATGTCCTCGGGCTTGAGGCCAGCGTCGTCGAGTGCGGCCTGCATGACGAGCTTGGCACCGAGTCCCTCGGGGTGTGAGGCGGTGATGTGGTAAGCATCGGCACTTTCGCCTTCGCCCACAATCTCGGCGTAGATACGAGCTCCACGTGCCTTGGCGTGGTCGAGTGTCTCAAGGATGAGGCAACCGGCACCCTCGCCCATGACGAAGCCGTCGCGGCTGGCGCTGAAAGGCCGTGATGCGTGCTCCGGGTCGTCGTTGCGTGTGGAGAGAGCCTTCATGGCATTGAAGCCACCCACGCCGCAGGCGCAGATAGCGCTCTCAGCTCCGCCGGAGACGATGACGTCAGCCTTGCCTAAGCGCAGCAGGTTGAAAGCGTCGGCCAGAGCATTGCTTGACGAGGCACAGGCACTTGTAGTGGTGTAGTTGGGCCCATGAAAACCAAAGTGGATGGATATCATGCCGGCAGCGATGTCGGCAATCATCTTAGGGATGAAGTGGGGGCTGAAGAAAGGCCCGCGGTCGATGTGCTGGCCGTAGTAAGTTACTTCCTCTTCGAAAGTACGTATTCCGCCGATGCCCACTCCGTAGATGACACCGATGCGGTTCTTGTCTTCCTTCTCAAGGTCGAGTCCGGAGTCCTTCACGCCCTGTATGGCGCTGATGAGAGCCAGCTGGGCATAGCGGTCCATGTTCCGGGCCTTCTTGCGGTCGAGGTAGTCGGAGACGTTGAGTCCCTTCACCTCGCAGGCAAACTGGGTCTTGAATTTGGAAGCGTCGAATTCTGTGATAGGTGCGGCCCCGCTCTTACCTGCAAGCAGGTTGCTCCATGTTTCCTCTGGAGTATTGCCTACGGGCGTAACGGCGCCGAGTCCTGTTACTACTACTCTCTTTAATTCCATTCTTAAAAGTTTAGGGAAAGAACCCAGCGTTTGGTAAAGCAGAAATAACAAAAGAAAGCTTTACCAAACGCCGGGTGCTTTGGACTCGCTTATTTTGAGTTCTCCTCGATGTACTTGATGGCGTCGCCAACGGTCTGGATGGTCTCAGCCTTGTCGTCAGGAATCGAAATGCCGAATTCCTTCTCAAACTCCATGATGAGCTCGACGGTGTCCAGGGAGTCAGCTCCCAGATCGTTCGTAAAGCTTGCCTCAGGCTTTACCTCTTCCTCATCAACACCAAGTTTGTCCACGATAATGTTCTTTACTTTCTGTTCAATTTCTGACATGATTGTAACCTTTAAATTGTGTGATACTAATATTCAAATAAAAACTGGGTGCAAAGGAAACAATTTTTCTCCAATTTCGCAAATATTTTGACTAAAAAAGCGTTGCGGGCTGCACAGACGGCTGCAAATGTGCAGTTCTTTTGGCCTTTTGCGGGCATTTTAACTCCGTCTTGGGTGAGTCTTTGTATATGGGTGTGCTATAAACACTTAGGCACTCCACGATGGGAGTGCCTAAGTGTGGAAGTCAATTTGTGTAGAATTTCATCCTTCGTTTTCTTGTCATGGCTGAGCTCAAGCAGGCTTGGCGGTGTTTGTTATTGCTTAGCCCTGGGCTCTGCCTTCAGTACCTCTAACTTGGGTGCTGCGAGGCCGGAGAGTGTGGCCGGCACCGCGTCGTTGAGCTGTTCGAAGACTACAATCTTGTTCTCTCCCTGCTTGAGGAAACAGCCGGGGAGATAGAGTGTCTGCTGTGGTCCTACCTTCCAGTAGCGACCGAGGTTGACGCCGTTTACAAAGACGATGCCCTTGCCCCACTGCTCCATGTCGAGGAAGGTGTCGCCGACTTTGTCAATGTTGAATGTGGCTTGGTAGAGAGTGGGGCGGCCCTCTATGGGTGCTTTCTTACTGGCGACAGTCTCGGGCTGCTTGTCCATGGGCAGTCGATACATCAGCCAGGTGCCGTTCACCTGTTGGCCGTCTACGGTGATGGGCTGTGTGATGCCCTTGTGGTTGTCCACGATACGGGCGCCGTAGTTGATGCGGCCGAGGTTCTCTACCAGCAGGTCGAGGGTGGCTCCCTTGGGGATGTCGACATCGAGATCGAAGTGTTCGGTGACGCGGTTGAGCACGCCTATACGCTTGCTGTTCACGTAGACGGTGGCA
This sequence comes from uncultured Prevotella sp., assembly GCA_900314365.1. Taxonomy (GTDB): domain Bacteria; phylum Bacteroidota; class Bacteroidia; order Bacteroidales; family Bacteroidaceae; genus Prevotella. The sequence goes on from OMVH01000040.1 coordinate 3,858, forward strand.
TAGTCGGCCAGTCCCGGAACGCTCATCGTGCCTTTGAGAGCCCGGGTGGTGCGGAGTCGGTAGAGCACGTAGCCCTGGCCTTGATTGAGGTCCTCCATGGTGAGCAGTCGCTTGCTCTTTACGGGTTTCGTCATGGTGAGCATGGTGAGCACATCGGCACTTTGACTGAATTTGATGGAAGGGATGGAGATGACGGGGATGCGCTGTGGCACCTCGGGCACGTTGTCGACGTACTGCATCATGAGCGCCCGCAGGGCACCATACTTAGGAGTGGCCCAGCCTGCTTCGCTGATGGGCGAGTTGTAGTCGTAGCTCGTCAGGTCGGGTTGGATGTCGCGGGCGTTGGTGAAGTTGGCTCCCGAGGTGAATCCGAAGTTGGTGCCACCGTGGATGACGTAGATGTTGAAGCTCACGCAGGAGTCGAGATAGGCCTTGGTGACCTTCACCAGGTCGTCGATGCTGGTCGTCACGAAGGGTTCGTTCCAGTGGTCAAGCCATCCGGGATAGAATTCCGAAACGAAGTAGGGGCCCACGCCGTTGTGATATTCGTTGACCTTCTTCTGCAGGTTGGCTACGTTGTTTTCGCCGTTGGCGCAGGGGAGCACGCCCTTGATGTAGCCACCGTCAAAGAGCCAGTCGCCGTCGGCTGTGAAGGCAGGTGCGTCGAAGCCCTCTTCCCTAAGCATGTTGTACATGGCGTAGCGGTACTTCTCGTGCATCTCTTTGCTGATGTC